>NZ_JAUBQU010000032.1:0-61745 GCF_036701435.1 Microcoleus sp. Pol12A5 | reverse complement strand
TCTGAAACTTCTAGATTTTCGACAATCGGTTCTGGTTCATAATGCTCGCTCGACTCTTGTCTTTCGACAACTGGTTCGGATTCTGGTTGAGAATAGTCGATCGACTCTACGGTTTCTGAAACTTCTAGATTTTCGACAATCGGTTCTGGTTCATAATGCTCGCTCGACTCTTGTCTTTCGACAACTGGTTCCGATTCTGGTTGAGAATAGTCGATCGACTCTATGGTTTCTGAAACTTCTAGATTTTCGACAATCGGTTCTGGTGGAGAAGGTTCTATCGGGAGTCTCTCACTTTTATAAAAAACATTTTTTACAAAAGTGAGCATCCTGCTTGCTTGTTTAGAGATCTGTAGCGAGTAAGAGCCTCGGGTTCCTGTGACACCTAAACTGAGATGCTTCGCTTCACTCAAATCTACGGTTTCTGCAACTGGTTCTGATTCTGGTTGAGGATGTTCTATCGGCTCTACGGTTTCTGCAACTGGTTCTAATTCTGGTTGAGGATGTTCTATCAACTCTGCGGTTTCTGCAACTGGTTCTAATTCTGGTTGAGGATGTTCTATCGGCTCTACAGTTTCTGCAACTGGTTCCGATGCGGAATGAGAATAATCAAGCAACTCTTCAGTTTCTACAACTGCTTCCGATGCTGAAGAATGAGAATCATAGAGCGACTCTGGTTTATTTGAAACGGGCAGGTTGTCCGGGACGATCGTCGGTTGTGATTCTGATTGATGAGAATCCGCGATCGAATCTTGAATTTGTGTGGCTTCTTGGAGATTTCGATCGACCTCCGGTTCGCTGTGAACCAGATTTTCTTCCGGTTTCTTTTCAGCCGCTGTCAGCCTTAAAAACACATCTTCGAGAGTAGCGCGAGAGCGGCGCATTTCGCAGAGTCCAAATCCAGAGGCGACGATAGCTGTAGCAATTTCTCGTCCGGGTTCTCTTTCCGGTTCGCACAAGGCCCGCAAGCGGCAGCGATTCACTAAAAATTGCTGGCTTGGAATCAATTCGACCGATCGAACTCCTGGCAAATTTTCCAAAGAAGGCAACAGCAGACTGTTTACCAAATCTGCCTCGCCTTCGACTTCGAGTTCGTAGCCCTCTCCCACCGCCAACTCTCCCATCAAATTTTCGGGACTACCCGCAGCGGCGATTTTACCGCGATTGATGATGGTAACGCGGTTGCAAGTCATGCTGACTTCCGGCAGAATGTGCGTGGAAAGGATGATTGTGTGCTGGCCGCCAAGACTTTTGATTAAATTGCGGACTTCGATGATTTGTCGGGGGTCGAGGCCGACGGTTGGTTCGTCTAGGATAATCACTGGGGGGTCGTGGACGATCGCCTGGGCGATACCGACGCGCTGGCGAAATCCTTTAGAAAGTTTGCGGATTAAAACTTTGCGTTTATCAACCAGGCCGCAGCGTTCGATCGCGGAGGTAACTCGTCGCGCGCGATCGCCTGCAGGTACTTGCTTAATCCTGGCCACAAAAAACAGAAACCCTTCCACAGTCATTTCAGGATACAGTGGCGGGTTTTCCGGCAGATAGCCGATGCGCTGTCTGACGGCCATCGAGTTTTCGTGAACGTCGAGGCCGGCGATGCGGGCCGTACCGCTGGATGCCGGCAAATATCCCGACAAAATCCGCATCGTTGTGGTTTTGCCCGCGCCGTTTGGCCCCAAAAAACCGAGAATTTCTCCTGATTCGACCGAAAAAGACACGTCCGCGATCGCTGCGGTCGAACCGTAAGTTTTGCTTAAGTGTTCTACTTCAATCATTTGTCAGAAGTCACGCGATTTTAGGTTTTAGATTTTAGATTTACTTTGCCAACCACAGGCGGGACGCCTGTTCCACGAAGTTGAGAGTCCCGCCCGATCGGCGGGTCGATCGAATTTATGGCGAAATTTTTAATTTGATTTTGTCTTCCAGTGTAGTCTGGCAAGAACCAAATCTATCATAAGGGTCGAGCGTACTTTGAAGCAAAATGCTAGGGAGTACGGTGCGAAGCGCGGAAATGATTAGCCGACATACATCGAATCGCTACCAACTGACGCATCCTACCAGTAGAGTCCGTGCTTAACCGAACCCTCCACTAGCTGCCTTCGCTACAGACGCGGGGCTGTTTCTAGGTTGAGTAGCGCTTACGCGCCCCTCCGCCTAACGCGCCTTCGGGGTTCGTTCAAAAAAATCTCAACTCCTTTTCCAAATCTTGATTTCCCCCAACCAACCGGCACTAACAATAGTCTTACCGTCGCTGCTAATCGCCACAGCGCTAACGTAGCCAGCATGACCGCTCAAATTACCTCTCAATTCGCCCGATCGCACATCCCAAAGTCTCACACTCTTATCCCAACTCCCACTAACCAAAGTAGTGCCATCCCGACTGAAAGCCACCGACCAAACCCCGTCAGTATGCCCGCTTAAACGCCGAATTAACTGCCCGTTTCCTGCATTCCACAAACCGATTGTACCATTGCTGTTTCCCGCAGCTAAACTCTTGCCGTCGGGAGTAAAAGCTAGCGACAAAACAGACAAGCTTTTGCCGCTAATCGTGCGAATTGCTTGACCGCTAGCTAAATTCCAGAACCTAATTGAGCCGTCTTTGCTGCCACCAGCTAAAGTTTTGCTATCGGGACTAATTGCAACAGCATTCACTAACCCAGAATGCCCGGTCAAAGTCCGCAGCAATTCCCCCGTTTTGGCGTTCCAAATCTTAATCGTTTTGTCCCAACTGCCACTGGCTACAAATTGACCGTCGGGACTAACGGCAACGCTCGAAACTGCACCGGAATGCCCGCTCAAAGTGCGTACAACCGCGCCAGTTTCTAAATTCCAAATTTTCACAGTTTTGTCGTCGCTGCCGCTAGCTAACACCTTGCCATCGGCACTCGCGGCCAATGCGTTTACGGCTTCCGTGTGACCTTGCAGGGTAGTTTTTAATTGCCCGCTGGGAAAATTCCAAACTGAGATAGTGCCGTTGCTATTTCCTGTAGTAAAATAAGCGGAAGCTAGGGCAAGGGAACTGACAACTTCCGAAGGTCCTTTGAGGGTATTTGTGGCAGTAAAGGCGATCGTACTTGCGGGCGTGCGGGGCGCATTATTTGCCGGAGTTTTCGGGTTCCCGGCAGTAGGAGATTGGGGAACGACTGGCAGCGAAATAGTCGATCGCCATTTCATGAAAGTATTGATTTCTATCCCCGCCGCCACGATTTTATCGGAGTTGTCCTCTAACCTGACAATGCCGTTAATTGCGACAACTCGCCCTGCATCGTCGAGCACTGGGCCGCCGCTCATGCCGGCTCTCACTAAGTTGTTGTATACCAAAGTATAGCCGTTCCAAGGAGTTTGGCGGCCGGTAAGCTGACCTTCCGTGGCGATGAAAATCGGCTGTCTCAAAGAACCGCCGGATATCGGCCAGCCCGCCACATAAGCCTTGTTTCCCTTAGTTGCTGCGGAATTGGCTAATTGAGCCAGGGGGTAGCTTTGAGTGCTGCTGAACGGCACGACGGCCAAATCCGCACCGGGCATTCGCCGCACGAGGCTATAGTATACAGAGTGAGCTTTGCCGTCCGGAGTTACAACCTCGTAATCGCCGGCTTTATCGACAACGTGCCAGTTTGTGAGAATATAGTATGTGCTGCCCTGCTTTTCTAAAATTACTCCTGAACCGCCTTTTGGCCCCTGGATGCGAACAGTAATTTGTTGGGCAACGGTTTTAACTTTGTCGGCGGTTAATGCGAGGGCGATTTGAGGTGATGTCAGTGGGATGAGGGCGATCGAACTCAGGGCGATCGTAGCACTCAAAATAGCCGGAATTGTTCTGCTGTAATTCATTATCGTGTAAATTTAACATACCCACATATCAACTGACGCATAACTTTTCCGGTTTGTGGCATATTGACGGTTGAGAACGCCAAACCGCCTGCGCGATCGAACTTTCGACATTTGCACAAGCATAAAAATATTTGACACAGCCCTCTGGCTAGCAGAAAAATTTAGAATCGGGAACCGCACCTAGCCTCAACAATAGCCACTGGCTGATCTCTATTCTTTTCTCGGCAAATCAGAATTTGAGCCAAACGCTGCTCGGAATAATACCCATTAGCCATCCAGCCGAGGGGTGCGCCCGCGATCGCGCCGACTGCTAAACCAGTGATCAGGCTCCAAATAAGATGCTTTCTGGCGATCTGGTTTTGTTGCATAAAAATTTATCCTAAAGACTTATCCCTTACTAGAAGTACCATAAATAAAATTTACTGTCTTCCTCCTATTTACTTATTTCCTAAGTAGTAACCAACCCTCAGTAGGGTGGGAAATACGCACATTATATATCACTAAGTAGGGTGCGAATTATGCACCTTACTTAGTATATATGCTGCCCAATTCTATGCCAAATCAAACAGCAAAAATTCAGCATCTTCCGTAGCTTCAATCGCCAATTCAGACTCGCCGCTAACCGCCGCAGCGTCGCCATTTTTCAAAGGTAAACCGTTAAGCAAAATCGACCCGCTAGCAACTTGCACCCAAGCATGACGATTTGGCTGCAAAGTATGAGAAACCCGCGAATCTTTATCCAAAACAGCCGCATACAAATCCACATCTTGATGCACTTTCACAGCACCATCTCTCGCATCTCGTGCCGCCACTAAGCGCAGTTTTCCGTGCCTTTCTGCTAGGGGAAACTCCCGCTGCTCGTAACTCGGCTGCAAGCCTTTTGTATCTGGTAACAGCCAGATTTGCAGCAAATGAACCGGGTCTGTTTGCGAGTTATTGAACTCGCTGTGCTGGATACCAGTACCTGCACTCATCCGCTGCACTTCACCGGGTTTAATCACTGCACCAGTACCCAAACTGTCCTTGTGTTCTAATGCTCCTTCTAATACATAAGTAATGATTTCCATGTCGCTGTGCCCGTGAGTGCCGAAACCTCTGCCGGGGCTAACGAAATCCTCATTAATTACCCGCAAAGAGCGAAAGTTCATATAATTTGGATCGTAATAGCCGGCAAAAGAAAATGTATGGTAACTGTCTAGCCAACCATGATTAGCGTGTCCTCTTGCTTCACTTTTTCTAACGGTAATCATCTTCTGAATCCTCAGTGAAATTTATCGGGTATTTCTTTGATGTTTTTATTTTAAACCTAGTTAAGCTATTATGGATAGTACGCACTTAAAAGTGCGGTACTTACCAAAAAGATACTATGCAAGTCACAGAAGCAAAGGTCGATCGAGCAAATTGCCCTGTAGAACGCACTCTAGAGGTGATTGGCGGGCGCTGGAAAGTCTTGATTCTGCGGGAGTTGTTTCAAGGAGTGAAGCGCTTTAACGAGCTGCAACGAGCTGTCAACGGCATTACTCAGAAGATGCTGACGCAGCAACTGCGGGAAATGGAATCAGACGGGATTCTACACCGGGAAATTTACCTGCAAGTGCCGCCAAAAGTTGAATATTCGCTAACGCCTTTGGGCGAAAGTCTCAAACCGATTATTAATGCCATGCACGAATGGGGAATTCAGCATATTAGCGAAGATGGAAAATGAGCAGTTTCTAGATTTTTTTTCCGTCTTCCGACAGATTTCAAACTTTCAACCTAGTTCAACAATAATAATATGAACAACATAGAGCGTCTCGCCACCCTCAACCGCATCCGCAAACTCAGCCGCCTGATGGATACCGCCATTGGCATCCCCGGCACCAAATTTCGCATTGGTTTAGACCCGATTATCGGTTTAGTTCCGGGTGCTGGGGATATCGTAGATACTGCGTTTTCCGCCTACCTAATTTATTTAGCAACTCGATTCAACATTCCCCAAAAAACTCTAGGGAAAATGATTTACAATATCGGTCTAGAAGCCGTAGTTGGTTCAGTACCTTTAGTAGGAGATATCTTCGATGCTTTTTATAAATCAAACATGAGAAATCTGGCGCTTTTAGAAGCACACCTCGAAGAATCTGAACCAGAACTAGCCGCAGTTGCCGAACCTGTTCCTCAATCTATTAAATTGTAGGTACGAATTTCACAAACAATAATTGTAAATAACCAACAATCTCTCAAACCCGCCCATCACACTAAAAATCCCGCGCCTATTTTTCGCATTTAAAATGTAGGGGCGGGTTCACAAACAATAATTGTAAATAACCAACAATCTCTCAAACCCGCCCCATCAAACGAGAAATCCCCGCGCCTATTTTTGCATTTATATAAATCAAGGTTGATGTGAATTATTTGTTAAGTGGGGGCGGGTTTCTTAGATTGTTCATAGCTGGCCGGTATTATTTGTAAAACCCGCCCCTACATTTTAATCATTGATGTCGTTTAACCGCTTCCACGAAAGCAATAACATCCGCTTCCAAAGTATTAAAAGCCGTTACCAGTCTAACAGTACATTCATCCCACCTATAAAACAGAAAGCCCTCAGCTAAAACCCCTGTAATTACAGATTCGGGAAGTTGAATAAAAATCTCGTTGGCTTCAACTTGATGGCAAAACTTCGCTCCCTCAACTTCCGCCAAACCTTGGGCTAATTTGGCTGCCATATTATTTGCATGAGCCGCATTCTTCAGCCACAAATTATCAGTTACATACGCTTCCAACTGCGCCGACAAAAACCGCATTTTCGAGAAAAGATGCCCGCTGCGTTTGCGGTAAAAAGGGAAAGTCTTTGCTAATTCTAGATTAAAAAAAACCACAGCTTCCGCACCCATCGCGCCGTTTTTTGTCCCTCCAAACGATAGAATATCCACACCTGCGCGCCAAGTGACATCAGCCGGAGAACAGCCAAGACTGGCGACAGCATTGGCAAAGCGAGCTCCATCCATGTGCAGGTGCAAATTGTGAGCGCGAACTACTTCCGAAATGTGGGAAATTTCTGCTGGATTGTAGACTGTGCCGGCTTCCGTTGCTTGAGTGATGCTGACGGCTGCGGGCTGTACGTGGTGGACGACACCTGCACCAGCACGATCGAGTATTTTTCCTAAAGTCTCTGCCTCTATTTTACCATGATTTCCTGTTACTGTAACTAACTTTGCACCGCCTGTAAAAAACTCCGGCGCGCCGCATTCATCCACATTAATATGAGATGCTGCGTGACAGTAAACAGCGCCGTAAGAAGGAGTAACAACTGCAAGGGCAAGAGCATTAGCAGCAGAACCTGTTGCTACTGGAAAAACAGTCACCGATGTCTCGAATAAATCCGAAAATTTAACTTGCAAACGCTGCGTATATTCATCATCTCCGTAAGACATCACAGCACCGGAATTAGCCGCTGCAATCGCCGCCATAATCTCCGGCGAAACCCCGGTTGCATTGTCGCTACAAAAATTCATTAGAATAATTGGTAAATAGAATCTATAATATAACTCAATCCTCAGCAGTCAACACTCAAGCATTAAACCAAGAGGCAGAATTATGGCAGAATACCGCCAAATAGAATACCGCATCGGCAAAGACGGCAAAATTACCGAAACCGTCCTCAACGCCACTGGTTCGAGTTGCACTGAGACCACCGCCGAAATTGAAAAAGCCCTCGGAAAAATAGAATCTCAAGACTTGCTGCCAGAATACTACGAAGGCGAAGAAAATTTGAGCGTTGAACAAACGCAGACTTTAAAACAGGTTTAGAAGAGTTAAAGATGTTTGAGATCCTCGGTGCAACAGTTGATGTAACAACAGTGCCTGCCTTCAGCTTCGCGCTGGCTGTCGGGGGCATTTTTCTCATTTTAGTCTACCTTTATGCTGCATCTGAGGCTGGAGATGCGATCGAGTTTAAGTACGATAAAATTCTGCGGGAACGCATGAATCAGCTAGACATTCTCGATTGGCAAGACTTAGGCGAAAAAGCAGGTTTAAGTCGCTTTGGAGTGCGCTTAGTGCGGCAGGGAGACGTGGGAAAACTCACGCTAGACCAACTGAGACGGCTGGCAACAGTGCTGAATTTGAATTTTCAAGAATTCGATCGCACTTTGAGCGCGCTGCCAATGTCGGCTACAATCACAACTAATCCCACCGAAATTGAAGAATTGAGGCAGCAGTGTTTCCGGCTGCGAGAAGAATTGCAGCAGCAAAAAGCTCAACTAACTGCCGATTTCCGCCGCGCTACCTTTGAACAGTTGCAAACTTTGTTAACCAACTATCCCGCCGCCCGCAAAATGGCTGAAGCCAAGCCGGATATGCCTGCCAAAAATCTCTCAGCTTTGTTTACTCCCTTAGAAAACCTGTTATCAAGCTGGAATTTTCAAACAATCGGTTCTGCGTGGGAACAAACTGCTTACAATCCGCAGTTGCACCAGCCGGATGTTGAGGATATAAGAGAAGGAGAATTAGTTTATATTCGGTTTGTCGGCTATCGGGAGGGAGAACGAATTCTTACTCCTGCTAAAGTTAGTCGCACCCTGCCAGCAGGAATGAAAAATTAAATTTAAAATCTAAAATTAACATGACTACAGTTGCCATTGACTTCGGCACCAGCAATACGGTTGTCTGCATTCTTAACCCGGATACGCAAACACCAGAAACTTTGAGATTGGGCGAGATGTCCCGCATTTTTAAAACTAAGAATTCGAGCGGAGATGTGCGAGAAGTATCTGTAGTGCCGACTTTAGTGTTTGTGAAAAATGCCGGAGAATTGGTGTTGGGAGAAAAAGTGCGATCGCAGCGTTTGGGACAATCCCAGCCCGACCGCTTTTTCCAAGCTTTTAAACGCAATTTAGCTGCCGACTTTCAGCCGCCGCCCCGCAATATCGACGGCGAAACCTACACAGCCGAATCCGTAGCAGAACAGTTTATAAAAACTATTTGGAAACAATTATATTTACAAAATATACAGCCCAACAAAGTAATTTTTACAGTCCCCGTTGGAGCATTTGAGCGATATCTAGATTGGTTTCGCGACTTAGGAGAAAATTTGGGAGTTGCAGAAGTTCAGGTAATAGATGAATCCACAGCCGCAGCCCTGGGATATGCAGTACAACGCCCCGGATCTCTAGTTTTAGTAGTTGATTTTGGCGGCGGAACTTTAGATTTAAGTTTAGTCCGCACTGCTCTTACCCCCCCCTTACCCCCCCTTACCAAGGGCGGGCTGGGGGGGGTGCGTGCCGAAGTATTGGCAAAATCAGATGCTTATGTAGGCGGCGAAGATATTGACATCTGGATTGTCGAAGATTATTTGCGGCAAATTGGTTCGTCGCGGGCAGAAGTCGGCCCAGTTGGCTGGCAAAATTTATTAGAAATAGCGGAAAAATTAAAAATTCAACTTTCTCAAGTTAATGAGGCGAAGGAAAGCTGGTTTGACGATGAAAATTTTATGTCTTACGAGTTGCAGCTAAACCGAGACAAGCTTGAGGAAATTCTGGAATCTAGGCAGTTGTTAGAACAGTTGCGGGAAAGTTTAGATGAAGTGCTGAGTATTGCACAGGGAAAAGGTATCGGCAAAGCAGATATCGAACAGGTTTTGCTGGTAGGAGGAACTTCTTTAATCCCGGCTGTATCTAATTTAGTGGTTTCGTATTTTGGGCGGCAAAAAGTCCAAAGAGACAAGCCTTTTGAAGCAGTGGCACACGGTGCTTTAGCGTTGACACAATTAGCGAGTGTTGACGATTATTTGCGCCACAGCTATGCCATTCGCCTCTGGGAACCTTATGCTAAAGCTTATGCTTATTCGCCGATATTTAGCAAGGAAATGAAGTATCCCTGTCAAAGTTCCGAAGAGTTGACGCTGCAAGTGGCAATGGAAGGGCAAAGGGAAATTCGGTTAGATATTGGGGAAGTTGCGGAGGTATCGCAAGCGGAGGTTATTTTTAACGAAAAAGGGCAAATGACGAGCAGCTTGCTCAACAAAAAAACGGATTTTCGGTCTCTGGAAAGCCACCACCAGCAGGTTTGCGTAGCGCATTTGGATCCGCCCGGGGTATTGGGAATTGACAGGGTTTCGGTGAGTTTTGAGGTGGATGAGAAACGGGTTTTGTTGGCGACGGTGCGGGATTTGGTGACTGGTAAGGTGTTGGTGGAAAAAGGGGCGATCGCCAAACTGCAATAATGGTAAAATTTTTAGATAACATTCGGATATTGAAATCGGTACTACACAAACTCTTGTCCGGATGCTGCGCGGACGGAAGAATATTTATTTAAATCAAATTTATGCTGCCATGAAAAAGCAACAAAATAAATTCAGCCACTTGACGGCAATCGAAAGAATTTATCTGTCATTTCCGGCAAGATTTTTATTGGATAAAAACTTGCTGCAAGGCAAAGTCTTAGATTTTGGGTGCGGCTTCGGCAGCGATGTGAGATTGTTGCAGCAAAAAGGCTTCGATATTACGGGTTATGACCCTTATTACTTCCCGGAATTCCCAGAATATAAATTCGACATAATCATTTGCTTTTATGTTTTGAATGTTTTGTTTCCTGAAGAACAAGCTAATGTCCTGATGGAAGTGTCGCACCTTTTGAAACCGGGAGGACAGGCGTATTTTGCGGTGAGAAGGGATATAAAAAAAGAAGGCTTCCGAGAACATTATGTCCACAAAAAACCTACATATCAGTGCATTGTCAAACTTCCATTTAAGCCAGTGCACTTAGATGAGTATTGCGAAATTTACAAATACGTGCATTACAACCATCAAAGAAATTCTACTAATAACTGCATATTCTGCAATCCGTATAAAAACCTAATTTTGCTAACTGAATCAGCAACAGCTTATGCGATGTTTGATGGTTATCCCGCCAGCAAAGGTCATGTTTTAATCATCCCCAAGCGTCACGTTGCCAATTATTTTGAACTGCCGTTTCGAGAGCAATCGGCTTGCTGGTTTATGGCTAATAAGGTGCAAAAAATGTTAAGTAAAGAGTTTCAGCCCGACGGTTTTAATGTGGGAATCAATATTAATAAACAGGCTGGTCAAAGTCGCAGTCACGCGGCTATTCATGTTATCCCCCGTTACAATGGCGATGCGGCTGGGAATAAAGGCGGAATTAGGTATGTGATTCCGAAGAGTGAAAATAAAAGTTAGCCAATTGTGAAAGGAATTCTTTTTTACCGCAGAGGCGCAGAGAACACAGAGGAATAGAGAAGAGAGGAATTCATAATTTTTGTAAGGATTGTTATATTTGAGCAAACGGCGAGCAAAATAGAGTTAAAATGTGTTTGCAAGGTCTAAAACTACACATTAGCAGCAATTTGGTGTTCTGTTTATGTCTAAGCGCAAAAAGCAAGAATGGCTCAAGGAAACCCTAGAACTCAAAGAAGACCACAATTGGAAGTCTAAGCCTGGAACTAGAATTTTTGTAGCAGGAAGAGGTGCAGTCCGCTTTGATGTTCCGGAAGATTGGCATTTTGAACCGGATACTAACTCGTTCCGATTTACGGATAAAAAGCCGCCCGATGATGATTGTCGTTTGGAGGTTTCGTTTAATTTGCTACCACCTGGTAACTGGGGAGAGTTTCCGCTGGTGCCGCTATTACAGAAGGTGGTTGAAGATGATACGCGGAATCCGATCGCTTTTGGGGAAATTATCCAATTGAAGCGGCAAACTGCCCGTATTGTTTGGACGGAATTTAAGTTTATCGACCCTCCAGAACAGCGGGAAGCTTTTTCGCGAATCTGTATTGGATTGGGTTCTAATGTTCAGTGTTTGATTACTTTTGATTACTGGGTTGACGATGCAGAGCGTTTGACTCCTGTCTGGGATACGGTGATGGATTCGTTAGTTCTGGGTTTGTTTATTAGCGACCCTCGAACGGGGTTCGCACGTCCAGACTAGACCGATTTTCTGGGAAACTTTCAACAACTAATTTTGCTAAGTGTTGGATTCGCAAGCCATCGGTCAGTAAATTTAGAAGCTACATTAAACTTTACAACCGCTTTGCCATGTAAATATCTGGCTTGCCAATTCCGTTGGCGTCGGGCATCACTCCCACGATCGCAAAACCCATTTTTTGATAAAATTCGTAGGGATGACCGCGCAAATTTCTAATTTTGGCGATGTGTTCCCAAACGTTAGGATAAAGATTGATGCCTGAAAGAGTGGTTTGATTGTCTTCGTCGTCGGTACCCACCCAGAGCACGATCCCTCCCCGGTTTTTAGCTTCTGCTGCTAAATCAGCTACGAGCGCTCGACCAATTCCTTGTCCGCGAAATTCTGTTCTCACTACCAGCGGGTGCAGTTCCCAAACATTACCGTATTTTAGGACTTTAAACTGTATCCCCACTACTTGCTTGAGGCATCGCTTCAATCAGTGCCCGAAGCACCTTGTTGACTGCCTCTGGTGTTGAGAAAATCCGGGCAATATCCTCATCCAAAACAACGACTGTCATTTGTTGCTTTCCACTACGATTTGCAAAACGGTTGGGTTTGGCTTTTTTGTAGTCGAAGCGGTACTCTGACAAAAGGTCATCTTCCGAGTTTGAAGATTCATTAAAAGGCGTTTTCTTCATAGTCTTCACGCTCCTTTCTAGTGGCTATACGGGCATTAATGATACGGATTGTATTTGCACGTTCAGTATAGCTGACTAGCAGCAACTGATTGTTTTGAGAGTGACCGATGATAATTTCACGGCGCTCATTTGGGGAATGTTTTTCATCATCAAAAATTACGGCAAGCGGATTGTAGAAAACTGTCTTTGCTTCTTCAAAATTTACACCGTGCTTGTTGAGATTGATAGCTGCTTTGATTTCGTCCCATTCAAATTCCATACCCTGATTGTATGTTTTATATATTTTCGCGCTTTTGCTATCTAACGCTGCTTTTATTGTAATCGTACTCCACCTGAGTGCGACTCAACTTCCCCCCTGACTCGACGAAATAAGTTCGATCGCGCGTTTTCAGTATTTTCCCAAACGGAAAAGTTATCATTGATAACTTCCGTGAAGCGAAGCTATCCCGCAGGGAATCGCCCGTTAGCGAAGCCCTCGAAAAGGATCGCCAATTCCCCGCAAAATACTAACACAAGTGTCCTACAATTATCCCACCATCCGGCATCAACCAACCTGCTAACCCCATGCTTTGCGATTACCTGGTACAAATTCTCACTGCCCGCGTCTACGATGTTGCTCAAGAAACAGTTTTAGAATGCGCCCCGAATCTATCAGCACGGCTCAACAATAAACTTTTGCTGAAGCGAGAGGATATGCAGTCGGTGTTTTCCTTCAAACTGCGGGGTGCGTACAACAAAATGGCGCAACTGTCGCCGGATTTGCTAGCACAAGGTGTGATTGCAGCTTCCGCCGGCAACCACGCCCAAGGAGTCGCCCTCGCCGCCCGCCACTTGGGGACTCGCGCGATTATAGTCATGCCCGTAACGACGCCGCAGGTGAAGGTAAATGCGGTGATAGCCCGTGGTGGAGAGGTAGTCTTGCATGGGGATGCTTACGATGATGCCTACGCCTTTGCGCGCCAATTAGAGGCGGAAAAAGGTATGACTTTTATTCACCCTTTTGATGACCCCTACGTGATTGCTGGACAGGGTACGATCGGCATGGAAATTCTGCGGCAACATCAAAAACCAATTCACGCGATTTTTGTGGCAATTGGCGGCGGCGGATTGATTTCGGGAATTGCGGCCTATGTCAAGCGGTTGCGGCCGGAAATTAAGATTATTGGCGTCGAACCTATCGATTCCGATGCAATGAATCAATCGCTGAAAGCGGGTAAACGGGTGCGTTTGTCGCAGGTGGGTTTATTTGCTGACGGCGTTGCTGTGCGGGAAGTGGGGGAGGAAACTTTTCGGTTGTGTCAGGAGTATGTGGATGAGATTATTTTGGTGGATACGGATGATGTTTGCGCGGCGATTAAGGATGTTTTTGAAGATACGCGATCGATCTTAGAACCTGCAGGCGCTTTGGCGATCGCTGGTGCGAAAGCTTACGTGGAACGGGAACAAATCGCAGGACAAACATTAATTGCTGTTGCTTGCGGCGCGAACATGAATTTCGATCGGCTGCGTTTTGTAGCAGAAAGAGCCGAGTTTGGCGAACGCCGCGAAGCCATTTTTGCAGTCACAATTCCCGAACAAGCTGGCAGTCTCCGCAGGTTTTGCGAGTGTCTTGGAAAGCGCAATTTAACTGAATTTAGCTATCGAATTGCGGATGAAAAAGAAGCACATATTTTTATAGGTGTACAAATTCAAAACCGTGCCGATGCGGTGAAGATAGCGGCAAGTTTTGAAGATTGTGGCTTCAAGACTTTGGATTTAACTGATGATGAATTAACGAAATTGCACGTCCGGCATATGGTGGGCGGGCGTTCGATGCTGGCAGATCATGAATTGTTTTATCGCTTTGAATTTCCCGAACGTCCGGGTGCGTTGATGAAGTTTGTCGGTTCGATGAGCCCTAACTGGAATATCAGCGTTTTTCACTATCGAAATAATGGGGCTGATTACGGGCGAATTGTGGTGGGAATTCAAGTGCCGCCCGATGAGATGCAGGAATGGCAGGCTTTTTTGGATACGCTGGGCTATCAGTATGGGGATGAGAGTCAAAATCCGGCTTATAAGTTGTTTTTGAGGTAGGGTTTTTTGGGGAAAGGTACCCTCTTTATGAAGGAGGCAGTTGAAACCGGGGCACCCTACAACACAAACTAGAATCATCGTGCAAACTCATAGGCAACATTCGTGATGCGGCCGCGCCAGTAGGGCAATAGCGAGCCATCAGGCAGTTGCCACGCCACCTCACCGGAGAGGGGAATCCGCATACCGTCTCGCAATTCGTAGTCCCAGAAGCGGCCTTGCCAGGGCGCAAACACCAGTCCCCCGTTAACTGTACGGGCGCGGGCCTCGGCGCGGACAGTGGCGATTAGCCCTGCTTCATCAAAGCGGAAATCCAGGGAAACAGCGGTGTCGCCATCCTGTAGTGTTGCTCTGGCGGAAGAATTGTCGATCGCCTCCCAGCGAACACCCTGACTCGGCAGCAGTCTCGTCGGATACCAAGCCGCTTCCGCGAAAAAGCGCATCAGTTCCCCTTGTGCAGCTTCTGGAGTGCCGCGGATATCCGCCAGAGTCACCAGGCCCAGCAGCGCTGCATGGAGGATGCCTTCGCCAGAAATGTAGGCATCATGAACGAACGCATTGATACCGGGCATCATGGCAATTCGCCCGTCCCAGTCAAAGCCAGGGCGCTGAGTAATTACGAGTTGAGTTGAGGTGAAGGCGCTCCATTTTTCTGCGGTTTCGCTCATGTTAAACGTGCCTTCGTGGGAAACCCGCGCTGCTGCAATTAGCGGTTGTCCATCCTCGATCACCGCGCGAAAGTAGCGCTGCACTGGCTGGGGTAAATCGGCGATTTCCCGCGCATCAAATGTCAGAGGTTTAATCGGCAAGCGTGCAGTTTCCAGATTGGCTCGCAGTTCCTTGGTACCGAGATGCCAGCGGTATGCTCCAAGGGCGATCGCGCCCACAATGCCCACTACCAGCGCCAAGATGATTAGTACGATCGCCGATCGCCACATGGTGATTCCTCTTGATACCTAAAAACGAGTTAATCAAGTGCGAGTCTTAAACCCATCTACCCACTACAACTCTCAGCGTTCCATCTGCCAAAGTTTCCTCTTCTTCAACATTAAAACCCTCTGATTGTACCGCCGCCATCAAACTTTTTCGCGCGTATTTTTGACTAATTGAATTGACAAATTCCTGCTGATTAATTCGAGCGCCCCAAAAATCCGCTACCAATTCGTAATCCTCTCCGCTGCGGCGAAAACCCAAATCGTAACCGTTGGATTGCCGAATCACGTACTCGGCATTAGTTTTGTCACCCCGATAACCCCGCACCTGCACATTGCACTCTACTTGATAACCCAACTCTTCCAACACTTGATGCAGCAGTTCGCCGTTCTTGATCTGAACCTTGATCGTTGTGAAGTGTGACATATCACTTTCGGATTTTTGTGTGAAACGCTGATTTGATTATAATACTATAAACTCCAACCGTCAATAAGTTAGAAGTTGCGCTCTTAAACGCGGTTTTAGCGTCACCAAAAGCAGCCAGGTTACAAGCCCCCGGATTCATAGGCTCAGAAAATTACAACTGAGTATCCGATAACAATTCCCCCGATTTATCCGTGCGTAAGTTTGCTTTTTTTAGTCATCCAATTCTGAAATCAAAAATCAAAAATCAAAAATCGTATGATGCCCGACAATCCTAACCAACCTAGAGAATATGATGCCGTCCTCGGCGGTCAAAGTCAAATCCCGATCGCCGGCGCTGTTTTGGGAGGCATCGCGGGGGTAAAGCAGCGCTTCAACAGTCCTAGTATCGAGTCGCGGATTGCCGCCGTTAAAGATGCTCCTAAATACGGAGGCGCTGGTTTAAATTTAGCAATTGAGGCGCTGCTTGACCCCGCAGCAGAAGTGCAGCGAGTTGCTTATTTAATTTTGCGATCGAGGACAGAACCTCTAGTGCGCCAAGCTTTAAAAGACTTCGTGCCTTACAAGCTTTTTGACTGCATCCGCACTGTGAAAACTGGAACAAATCTTGCGATTAGTCCCGGAGGATCTCGCACCGCGAGTTTGCACGGGAAAATAATTAGAATTTGCGATGTAGATACAGGAGAAATACTCTATACTGTTGACAAGTATCCCCGCGCTCAAGAAACTTTTGTCCTGAGCCAAGAAAGTGAAGTGTTTGTGAGGAGCAGAAATACTCCAAAACATCGTGCGATCGAAATTTGGCAAGAAGGAGAATTGCGGCATACTTCCCTCGGACATGAAGGGGAAATTAGCGCAATTGTCATCAGTCCCGACAGTCAAGTTATCGCCACCGGTTCGGCAGATACTACTATCAAAATTTGGAATTTAGAGACGGGAAAGTTAATCTGTACCTTTGGCAATCTTTTAACTTGGGGAGCTCATAAAGCAGGAATTATTAGTCTGGCTTTTAGCCCGATCGCACAAACTCTCGCTAGCAGCAGTTCTGATGGTACAATTAAGCTGTGGAACCTCCGCAGCAGAGAGTGCTCTCAAACAATTAAGGGTTATGCGAATTGTCTGGCTCTGAGCCCAGACGGGCAGACTTTGGCTACTGGCGGCTGGGACAGAAACATTCAACTGCGACAGCTATCGAATCCAGATAGTTCAATCACATTGGCAGGGCATTTTAACTCGATAAATGCGATCGCCTTTAGTCCCGACGGACGCACTGTTGTCAGCGCTAGTGCAGATGGTAATATCAAATTTTGGAATGCCAGTACGGGCGAAAATTTTTACACTATCAGCGGACATCAAATCTCTGTTACTTGTCTTACTTTTAGCAGCGATGGTGAAACTATTATCAGTGGCAGTATAGACAAAACTATCAAAATTTGGGGAGTTAATTGAAGGAAGTTCGGCAACGGATTCGCTCCACGGATGTAGCGGATGGAAGAAATAGAGAATAGGGAATAGGGAAGAAGGCAGAAGGCAGAAAGAAGAAGGAATCGACCTCATGATTTTCACAAATTAAGTACGTCCTAACCATTCAGGGGCTGCCTATATTTCAATTTTCCCGATTCTCTCTTCCTCGGTGCGTGAATCTACGCAAACAAATATAATAAATTTACAATTTCAGTTCTTGTGCAAGCCGAGGAATGCGGAACTTTTTTTTCCAATACTACAAATAGTAACCGTAAAAATACCGACTGGCAGGCATTATTCAGCTTATTATAAATTTCTAAACAGTCGCCCAAAAGCCCAATCTAGCAGTAATTTCTGAATCATTTAAAGTATCTTTAATATATCGCATCTTGGTCGGATGAGTATTCCTGCTAATTGTAATATTTGACTTAAAAAGTTTATGCTTAAAAGATAGGCTGGGGTTAAATATACAGTGCGCCCTAGAGTAACCATGTCACACTGCAACCAATCCATCTGTCGTTCTCGCCATTTCGCAGAAATGTGCGATGCTGCTGCCAGTTGGCAGCAAAAAGCCGATCGACTAACGGTAGAATTAAACACCACCCAGGATCGGCTTCACGCAGAAATCGATCGGCTCAAACAAGCCAACGAAACCCTTCACGCCGCTGTCAGTTGTGCGCCAATTTTCCTGTGGGCAACAGACAGAGAAGGCAAGTTGACCCTTGCAGCAGGAAAAGGATTAGAAAAATTGGGACTCAAACCCGGTGCAACTGTCGGGCTTTCGATTTTTGAAGTTTACAGCAGCCAGCCAGATATCTTAGAAAATATTGCCGAGGTGTTAGCAGGAAACGATCGCACTTGGAACGTCCGAGAGAGGCATTTTATTCACGAAATTCGATCGGCAGCGCTGCGAGATGGAAACGGCGAAGTGGTTGGGGCAGTGGGTGTTTCTACTGAAATTAGCGAGCGCGAGCAGTCGATCGCAACTCTGGAGACGGCAAATCAAGAATTAGAAGAGAGACTTCAGAAGCAGACGAAATTTTTCAATGCAGCACTTGCCGAAAGCGAAAAAAAGTACCGCAACCTCGTAGAAACCTCCCAAGAATTGATTTGGTCGATCGATACTGAAGGCCTCTTGACTTTTGTCAATTCCGCCGCCAAACGCATCTACGGTTACGAACCGCCAGAAATGATCGGACGCCACTTCACCGATTTTTTAGTTCCAGATCAAGCAAGTAGACCAAGAGAAATATTTGCTCAACTTTTAGCAAGAACCAAAATTCAGCCACAAACCGCTAATTCTCTTTACGAAACAGTACAGATTCGTAAAGACGGTACTCCCGTCCACCTGCGCGTCAACAGCATCGTCAACCAAGCTGAAAACGGCGCTATTTTAGGCTTGTTCGGAACGGCGACAGATATTAGCGATCGCAAGCGATCGGAACAAGCACTCCAAGAAGCTACAGACCAACTTCGCGCCGTTTTGGATGCGGTACCGGGACTGATTTCTTGGATCAGTTCAGATTTGCGGTATATTGGAGTCAACCAGCACTTAGCAACCTCATTCAACCTGTCTCCTGAAAGCTTTGTCGGTCAAGAAATAAACTTTCTCGAGAAAGGCTCGACTTTTGGAGAACTGATCCGAAATTTTTTTGAGAGTTCATCTCAGCAAACCTGGCAAGAAATAGACATTGAAATTAACGGTTTCGTCCGCAACTATTTGATAGTAGCTCAGAAATATCATCAGGGAACTGCTGCGGTTTCCGTAGGAATAGACATTACCTACCGCAAGCGTGCAGAAGCTCTAAAAAACCAATTGATATGCTCGCTGCAAGAATCAGAACACAAATTTCGTAGCCTTTATGAAGCCACCAGCGACGCAGTAATGTTGCTTGACGAAAAGGAGTTCTTTGACTGCAACCCCGCTACCTTAAAAATATTTGGCTGTAGCAACACCAAAGAATTTTACGGCAAGAGATTGAGCGACTTTTCCCCACAATTTCAGCCGAGCGGACAAGACTCATCCAGTCTAGCAATACAGAGAATATCGGCAGCATTGCAAACAGGTAGCTGTCGCTTTGAGTGGGTACACAAACGACTTGACGGTTCAGAATTTTCCGCAGAAGTTCTGTTAAACGCAATGGAAATTAACGGACAAAAATTTCTCCAAGCTGTAGTACGCGACATTACAGAGCGCAAACGGGATGAGGATCAAATCAAAGCCTCCCTCGCCGAAAAAGAAGTCCTTCTCCAAGAAATTCACCACCGCGTCAAAAACAACCTCCAAGTTATTTCTAGCCTGCTGAAACTTCAGTCTCGCTACATTCAAGACAGCCACGTTAGTGAAATGTTAAAAGAAAGTCAAAACCGAGTCAGATCGATGGCTCTGGTTCACGAACAATTATATCACTCCAAAGACTGGTCAAACATTGATTTTGCTGAATATATCCAAAATCTCGCACACAATTTATTCCAAGCTTATGAAAATCATGCAGAAGGCGTTAAGTTGCAAACAAATATTGCGCCGTGTTCTCTTAATATTGATACGGCAGTTCCTTGCGGGTTAATTATCAACGAGCTTGTGACAAATGCTCTCAAATATGCTTTTAAAGGACAAATTAAAGGTAAAATTAACATAGATTTCTCTTTGGAAAAAAATCGACTTTGCGTGCTAA
The DNA here is from genome assembly GCF_036701435.1 of Microcoleus sp. Pol12A5. NCBI lineage: Bacteria > Bacillati > Cyanobacteriota > Cyanophyceae > Oscillatoriales > Microcoleaceae > Microcoleus > Microcoleus sp. Pol12A5. The sequence goes on along the minus strand of NZ_JAUBQU010000032.1, from coordinate 41,749 downwards.
CCGTGAGCGACAGCGGAATTGGTTTTCCTCAAGACTTAGATTATCGAAAAGCCCGAACGTTGGGTTTGCGACTCGTCGGGTCTTTAGTCAAGCAGATCCGGGGGGGAATAGAACTGTTAGAAACTGCTGGCACAACTTTTAGAATAACCTTTTGTCAACCTAAATTGCACTCTGAGGAAAAAAATTAGTGTCTAACAAAAAAATTCTGATAGTTGAAGACGAGAGCATCATTGCGGAAGACATTTCCGACAGTTTGATATCTCTAGGATATAGAATAACTGGCATGGTCTATTCGGGAGAAGAAGCGATTGAATCGGCAGCCAAGTTGCGCCCGGATTTAGTTTTAATGGATCTTAACCTGCAAGGAGAAATCGACGGCATTACAGCAGCCGAAGAAATTCGCTTGCGCTTTCAAATTCCCGTAGTTTATCTGACAGCTTATGCCGATGAAACTACTTTGCGACGAGTTAATAGTACAAAACCGTTCGGCTATATTGTCAAGCCATTTGAAGAAAAAAACTTGCACACAACTATTCAACTGGCACTCTACCGACATCAGTATGACAGCTTGACGAACCTGCCGAATCGTTCATTTTTGCGAGAAAATTTAAGTCGAGTATTAGATGGTCAAAAAGAACTGTCAGGATTCGTTCCAGTTGTCACGCTTAGCTTAGATAAAATCAACCGCATTAACAGTACCTGGGGACACGATATCGGCGACTCAGTGCTTTGCACCATCGCCCAGCGGCTAAATAACTGCATGGAAAACATTAATATTGTTGCTCGTTTGGAAGCGGCAGAATTCGCGCTGATTCTTAAACCAGTTGCAGAAAAACAGGATGTGGCAAAGATTGCTCAAAACATTTTAGATCTTGTCTCCCAAGGTATGATTGTCAAAGATTGTGAAGTGTATGTCACTGCTAGTATGGGTGTCTGCTTGTATCCCGGTGACGGCATCGACGGAGATGAAATGCTGAAAAATGCTTATATAGCAATGTATCAATCTCAGCAAAAAGGCGGCAATACTTATCATTTTTATACGGCAAAAAATGCTAATTATTTTATCAATACACTTCTTCAAGAAACTTGCTTGCGCCATGCTTTAAAAAGCTCAGAGTTTGAAATTTACTATCAGCCGCAAATAGAAATTAAAACAGGTAAAATTATTGGGGCTGAAGCTTTGCTCCGCTGGAATCATCCAGAACGGGGGCGAGTTTCCCCAGGGGAATTTATTCCCCTGGCTGAAGAAATGGGCTTGATTGCACCGTTGGGTGAATGGGTATTAGAGACTGCTTGCAGGCAAGCTAAAACATGGCAAAGAGAAGGTTTACCGCCCCTCCGAGTGGCAGTTAACGTATCCGCCCGTCAATTCGAGCGCAAAAATTTCACGGAAAGAGTCAGGGAGATATTAACAGAAACTGGCCTCGATCCCAAGTGTTTGGAATTAGAACTGACGGAAAGTCTGGTTTTGCAAGACGAAATGGCAGCAGCTAAAGCTTTTACGGTGTGGAAAGATCTGGGAATTAGGATAGCAATTGATGATTTTGGAATGGGATATTCTTCTTTGAGTTATCCCAAACTCTTTCCGTTTGATGCGATCAAAATAGACAAGAGTTTTATTCGCGATATTGCAGACGATCGCCAAAATGCAGCGATAACAATAGCGATTATTCAAATGGCACACTGCATGAACATGACAGTGGTTGCTGAGGGGGTAGAAAATAAGCAAGAACTTGATTTTTTGTGCGAACACGAATGCGACGAAATTCAAGGCTATCTTTTCAGTCAGGCTTTGCCAAGGGCTGAGTTTGAAGCGCTACTGAAAAGCGATAAGTCCTGGGATTTATGCTGGAGGAAGCAGGAAGTTCGGCAACGGATTCGCTAGGGGAAGAAGGAAGTTCGGCAACGAGCACTGTACGGGATGTAACGGATGTCAGGAATAAGGAAGTTCGGCAACGAGCACTGTACGGGATGTAACGGATGTCAGGAAGAAAGAAGAAGGAAGAAGGAAGGGTGTCAGCAATTAATAACATCCTAATTGTGTTAGTTGTTGCTAGACAAGAGAATAATGGGGAAGTGGTAGTTGGTAATTGATAATTGGTAATTTTCCCTCATGACTAATGACTGATGACTGATGACTAAGTTAAAAGATACGATCGCCCAACCAACTTCCCAGCCACAGCCCGAAACCCGAAGTAGCCACCAACAGGATAACCGTGTAAAGCCCGCTGCTAGTGTGGATCAACCTTTCTGCAGCTACCATCTGCGCCACAACTCCAGCAATAATGCCGATCGCAGCCCAAGCCCCATAAACAGTCTTAGACCCGGCGATAGCTAAGGCTTGGACGAGATCCCCCGATCCCGCCCCAGCAAAAGCCCCAGCCCACGCCCCAATCCCCAGCCCGATCGCACCAGAGAGCCCGACGGGGCCCCCAGAATTCCCACCTACTTCCGCCGCCAGCCCGCACATCAAGCCCACAACCCCCCAACAGAGGGCCGCCACCAACACCTTGACCCAATTCCCAGAACCAGTTCCAGCCATCAATCCCACCACTGTCAGCACTCCCGCTACCGCCAAAACAGCAGCCACAGCCCGCGACTCGGCCTCGGAACTGGCGATCGCCCCCAAACCAGATCCCACAGCGCCCCAAGCCGCCCCTGTTACCCTTCCTCCCGCCTGAAAACCGGCGATCGACCCCCCCACCGCCCCAGCCAAAACTAATGCCGCCAGCCACACTCTAGGCGTTGCTGAACCCTCCGCCAGCAAAATCGCGGCCCACAGCCAATCTGCACCGCAGATTAAAGCCCACATCCACAGGGGGGCGGCTGATACAGTCAAAATCCAACCGGTCAAAGCGTAACTAGCCACGGCGATTGCCAGCGGCCACCAAGGGAAGCTTGAATAGTGTTGAGATGGCCGCACTTCCCTCGGCGCGCTTCGCAGTTTTGAGTATTGAGTGGAAAATTCTTTTTTCCTTTTCGAGATAATCTTTGGATAGTTTTGAGATGGCGGCGCTTCCCTCGCAACCCTTTGCCCTGGTTGCTTTCTTCCCCGCCGCGCTTGGCGATTTTGAGTTGTAAATCGTTTCTTGCTTGAAGAGTTCTTTTGAGTTTGAAATTTTTTCGAGGTGGCTTTTGGGCGGGTTTGACGGCGCTGGGAACTAGGCCTAGCGACTGATTTTCGAGAACGCCTTCTCAGCGGCTTTTCCGGCGCAGGGGGCGGTGGCTGCGGAAACTGTTTTTCGATCGACCTCGATTCAGGCTGACTCAGAAACGACAGCAACTGCTGGTAAGCTTGATTAATTTCTGTTAATCTTTGTTGAGCTTTTTGTTGCAGGCGATCGTTGTTGGCAAACCGATCGGGATGCCACACAAACGCTAAATCCCTGTAAGCGCGCTTAATTTCTTCTAAGGAAGCTCCCGGATCAATTTCGAGGATTTCGTAGCATCGGTTAATGTCACCCATAGGCTTCGATCGGCAGTTGTTGGTAAATTTGCGTGAAGCGAAGCTATCCCGCAGGGAATCGTACTTAACATCTTCTACTATTCTCAGCCAAGCTGCACAGTCAAGCGATTTGATATTTGAGATTTGAGATTGGGACTTACGCATCACAACCTTCTGAAACCGGGTTTTTTACCGTTTCTGCGAGGTGTAACGCACTATGATGCAACAAGCCCGGTTTCTGACCACCCGTGGGTTTACCGCTTGCGAGTCATAGAAGATCACATCCAAGATTTCTCTCTTTGATTGAGTAGGCGCTCAGGTTTTCTTGTTCCGTGGTAATAATGGCTCGATGAGTTCCCACTCTTTATCGGTTAAGCTGCCGGAGTACGACATTTTTTTCTGATCTTAGCTCATCATCAGAGATACCCAATGGGTTCTATAAGCTTTACAGCTATTTAGGTGTACCTCACCAAACCGTGAATTGCTATATACTGGAGAAGACAATTCGCCCTCAAATGCCAATGTCACAATTGCACTATTGAACTAAGAATAAATGGCTCATGCTTCCTTTTGCATCTCGTATTGTATGCCAAACTTTACTTTTATTGAGTCTGTTAGATATCCCAGCCACAGCAACCTAAGCCTGGATTGGGGCTGGACGAATTACTGATGGTATTGGACAAGGAGGCTCGGTTAAACTGAAACTATAAAGTGACGGCAATAATGTCCGCTCAATAGACTGGTTTCATCTGAATGGTACTATCTATGAGGGAACGATTAGTACAAATTTTGCTCCTTGGCGGTTGAGACAGTGTTCACAAGATTTGTGTGTAACTTTAAACCGAATCCCACTCAATCTAACAATTTTATATTGACTGCCCCGAACAAATCAATAATAGAAATATCGAATGAACACTATCAGATATCGTCCCGCAATAGGTATTGGCTTAGTAACTGCTTGGAGCTTGTTTTACTGTGCAGTATCTAGCAACTTACCTATGCTCAATAAAATGGAACTCGACATCCAGGATCATCTAATACGACTGCATAAACCAGGGCTTATGCCCAAAGAAATTCTACTGCTTAAGATCAAGCAGCCTGCCATTTTAGGATATAACTTTCATAACTTATATAAACTGAATAATTTCTATGCAATTTTAGTGAAAAAATTAATCAACAGTGGTGCAAAGCTTGTAGTCATAAATTTGCCTACTCAAATGAGCCAGTACATTGAGCTTGATACAGATACTCAGTTAGAACATCCCTTTCAAGAGTTGATTAGTAAATATTCAAAGCAGATTGTTTTGGTCGCTCGTCCAAGTAACTTACCCTCAGAAAATTCAGTAATAAATGATTATCATAATTTATTTCCTTTAGATAATGAAAGTATAAATCCCTCTATTCCCCCAGAGCAGATAGTAAGTTACTTCAGATATGCAGCACATCCACAAAGCTTAGAAAGCCCAGCTCGCAAAGCCGAGTTATTCTCCTATTTTAGCTATGAAGATGATCCCGATATTAATATACATCATAAGGTTAAATCTGTGGCAACGATGGCCTTAGAAAAATTCTATATGAACTCAGGAAATATCAAAGGTTTTCAAAATATTACTAATTTACAAACTCTTTTATCTTTTCAAATTAATTTTTGGGGTCCTGCTGATACATTTCCTAGTATTGATATTCATTTTCACTGTCCTTCCTCTCAGCTAGAGATAGAACACTGCAATCCTTCCTTTGACCCCCAATCTCTTCAGAAGCTCCAGGATAAACTTGTATTAATCGATCTTCCCGAAGGGAAAGGATTTGAAACCTATCGAGAACTATCTCCATTTGGGGAGATGTCTGTTGCAGAAGTAGAAGCTAATCAAATAGCTAGTTTGATGACCCATTCATTTCTGACAAGAATCCCGAATTGGTATGACTACATCATCACAAATTTGGGTCTTGACTTCATAAGCCTATATATACTTAGCCAAGACAAAAAGCATAAACTTATACCTGTTCATCTGCTGGTTGGCTGGCTTCTTCCGATCTTGGTAGGAAGCTATGTAGCTTTAAGTTTTATCTTGTTCTATCAAGGGTTAATTCTTCCATTATCCATCCCAATCTTAGGTTGGGTTGGAACAGCTTCAGGTGTAGCCATTTATTCAATTCTCAGGCAGTCTATCCAACAACAGCAGAAATTAGCTGAGCGACAGGCTGTTCTTTTGCAATCGCGGAAACTCCTCCATCGAGTCGCAACAGACATTCATGATGGCCCACTTCAAGAACTAAAATTGGCAATGGATAGTATTGAGCTTCTAGCCCTCAGTCATCCATCTCCCATGATTAACTCAATCTTAGATAGATTAGAAGCAGTTGGGCTTGCACTTCGCAATCAGCTCAGCAGCACACGCACAATTGCAGAAAAGCTAGAGATTACACCAGAGCTGCAATCTGGACTGGATCGGGGGATACACCAATGGCTCCAAAAACTGATTGACTCAAGAGAATTAACCTTGACTGTCAAAGAGCATCTACAACCCTTGCGAGAACCCAAATCTGATAGTGCTTGGATTGATTCGAGAGAAGATATCTTTCGCTTTTTTCGAGAAGCGATCGCTAATGTGATTCGCCATGCCCAACCTCCAAACGGATCGGCAACGCAAGTTTCAGTCTCGCTTACTCAAAAAGATCGTCAGTGCCGATTAGCGATCGAGAATAATGGAACTAGCCTAACACCTATCTTATTAGATATTCCTCACAAAAAACGTCGTAGTGGTGGATATGGCACTAAACTGATGAAAACTATTGCCGCTGAGATACCAAATGGGGCTTGGCAAAGGGTTCCATTAGAAGGAGGTGGGATGCAGGTAACACTTGAATGGACGATGGACACCCCATAATATGATAACAAAGAAGGGTAGAACTACCCGATTAACCTACGTTTAATTGCCTCCATGCAAACTGCGATTCTGGTATTAGTAAGTTGACCATCAAGCTGATCGACATTCAGTTTTGCTTTGAGACTCTGGACGTAGTTCTGAGCTGTTTTGAGGGATATATGCATCCGATCTGCAATTGCCTGATCGGTAAGGGCTTGGTTGCATAACAAGTCCAATACCGTTCTATCCTTATCAGTCAATGGCATTTCGTTCATTAAATTACGAGGAATCTTACACTGTCCAGTTAAAGCATTACGACCTCCTTCTAGAAAAGCATTCCGTCTTTCCATTTTATTAACGACAGCAAATCCCCCTTGATGTTCAAATATTTGCTTCACGACTTGCCTTAAATAGCTTGGTTCGCTGGTATAGACGAGAACATTTAACAGAGGGTGATGCTCAAAAATGTGGTTGAGTAGCGCTAAACCTGGCTTGGCTGACTCCTCGCCTGTCAAAGTCCCAAATTGTAAGTCAACTACTACTAAATCTATGTTCTCTTGCTTGAGTTTCTCAATCCCCTCTTCAGGGGTTTCCTGAATAATGCAGGAACACTGAGGGTCTATCATCCTCAAAAAATCACAATTATTTTGACCCACTTCAGGGTGATCCTCAATGACCAGAAAGCGTTGTGTTTGATAACTCATAGTTTTACCGCCATAACTATTTTATAAGTTCTTCAGCAGACTCGTTTTCACGACTATTTAGACTTGCTATATAACCTGTGCTTTTACTGATAATGATAATCGTGAGGGAGAGAAAAGGCGAGCAACACTCGCCTTTTCTCTCCCTATTCTACTGTGTAAGCCTACAGCGTTACAATTTTGGCTTTATAACCTTTATGCTCTAGTTTTTGAACCTCTTTGTTAGCAGCTACACGATCTCGGAAAGTGCCAGCATTGATCCATTTTTTTTGATTGGGGCGGTGATACTGGACGCGGTATTCATGGCGATGTTGGGATTCAAGCGCAACTTTTGTTGTTTGCTTCATAGGCTGAGCATTGGCTTGGAGGGGAACAGCAATGCCTAGCCCAAGGGTAGCTATAGAGATGAGTGTAACCATTACCTTGTTCATAATTCAGACCTGTTTGTAAAGTTGATAGTTTTATTCTGTCCTTCAAGTATTCCGGTTGATAGAGGAGTAAGCGCAAATAATATTGCGTGTTTACGCAAGTCCGTTCAGAAAACGACTTAGAAGGAGAGCGATTGTTTTCGGGGAGAGGGGGGCAATCAGGGGTTTTAAAAATTTATCATCCCAAAGACCTTGTAGAGAAACCTTTTGAGATATTTTAGGCGAGCGAGTAAAATCGACGCACAATAGCAAGAATCGTTGCAGTTGGTCTGACTTACCCAGATATCTACTCCATACTCTACTGTTTTTTGGCATTACAAGAATTGGTGCAAAGATGAGCTACTTCAAAACATCAGACATCCTTCTGCTATAGCTACAATGAGAAAATACTTTCGTGCGATCGGGATCTGTGTCTGTGTCGGAAAATCAAGCACCCACCTTCATCTTAGTTGACGGTCACTCCCTGGCCTTCCGCTCCTACTTCGCCTTTGCCAAAAGTCGAGACGGAGGCTTGCGAACTACGACGGGCATTCCCACCAGCGTCTGTTTTGGCTTTCTCAAGTCGCTGCTGGAAGTCATGGCGGCCCACGACCCCCAGTACATGGCGATCGCCTTTGACCTCGCCACGCCCACTTTTCGCCACGAAGCAGACGACACCTACAAAGCGGGTCGAGCAGAAACACCGGAAGATTTTAAGCCGGATATCAAAAACCTGCAAGAATTGCTCACCTATTTGAATTTACCTGCAATAACTGCTCCGGGCTACGAGGCGGACGATGTTTTGGGAACTTTGGCAAACAAAGCCAGCGCGGCCGGTTATCAGGTCAAAATCCTCACGGGCGATCGCGATTTGTTTCAATTAGTAGAAACCGACAAACACATCAGCGTATTATATTTGAGTACCGATGAGCTCAGGCGATCGGGCAAAGGCAAATCCCAAGAATACGGCCCGGAAGAAGTCAAAGCCAAACTCGGTATTTTGCCCGAACAAGTAGTAGATTACAAAGCCCTCTGCGGCGACAAATCCGACAACATCCCCGGAGTTAAAGGCATCGGCGACAAAACCGCCCTGCAATTGCTGGAAGCTTACAACTCCCTCGACGGCATTTATGCTGCTATAGATGAAATTAAAGGGGCAACCAAGAAAAAGCTAGAAGAAGGCAAAGAAGCTGCTTATCATTCTCAACGCATGGCGACAATAGTCCAAGACGTTCCCTTAGATATCAACTTAGAAGATTGCCAGCTTATAGGTTTTGACGAATCAGCCTTGATTCCAATGCTGGAAAAGTTGGAATTTAAAACATTTTTAAGCAAAGTTAAACAAATTCAAAAGCGTTTTGGCGGTGTTGAACAACTATTGGCAAAGGGCGGGCAAGATGCCCAACCCCTACTCCCCACAATCAATTTAATGGAGAGTGGAACAGGCATCTTGCCTGTTTCTGTGGGCGAACCCGATGTCCACCCCCCAATAGATAAGTCACCTGCAACTTCTGAAAGTTCAGAAGACGATGCGTTGTGGTTTTTTAGTCCCGCAGAAACCCTAGCCGCCCAGCAGGAAAACAAACTGCCAATTAAACCCCGAATAATTCAAACAACCGAACAGTTAAACGAATTAGTCGAACTGCTGCAAACCTTCACCGACAAAGCCTCACCCGTGGCGTGGGATACCGAAACCACCGCCATCGAACCACGAGACGCCGAATTAGTCGGAATTGGCTGCTGTTGGGGAATCGGCGAAGAGGATGTTGCTTACATTCCCACGGGACATAAAACGGGCAAAAACTTGGATAAAGCCACAGTTTTAAATGCTTTGCGTCCGATTTTGGAAAGCGAGAATTATCTTAAAGCGCTGCAAAATGCTAAATTCGATCGATCGATCCTGCGCTGTCAGGGAATCAAACTAGCCGGAGTCGTCTTCGACACCATGCTAGCCAGTTACGTACTCAATCCCGAAACCACCCACAGCCTCAGCGAATTGTCAAGGAAATACTTAGGCATTGTCGCCAAAAGTTACAATGAATTAGTACCCAAAAACAAAACAATTGCTGACATCAGTATTCCGGCGGTAGCCGACTACTGCGGCATGGATGTTCACACAACATTTCAGTTAGTAGGTAAACTGAGAACTGAATTAGATAAAGCTGATGAACATAACTTTCCCGATAAGTCTTTGCACAAGTTGCTGCTGGAAGTAGAACAGCCCCTAGAACCAGTTTTAGCTGAAATGGAATACTGTGGAATTCGCATTGATTCAGCTTACCTGCAAGAACTCTCGCAACAGCTAGAAAAGAGCTTAAAAGAAATAGAAGAAAAGACTTATCAAGCAGCGGGGAGAAAGTTTAATTTAGGTTCGCCGAAACAACTCAGCGAAATCTTGTTAGAAAAAATTCCGGATGAGTTTCAGAAAAAGTCTCGCAAAACTAAGACTGGATACTCTACAGACGCCGCTGTTTTGGATAAATTGCAAGGAGATCACCCGATTGTAGACGATTTATTAGAACACCGAACATTATCCAAGTTGAAATCAACTTATGTCGATGCTTTGCCGCAGTTAGTGCGTGCAGAAACCGGGCGAGTGCATACAGATTTCAACCAAACTGCAACTGGTACGGGAAGGCTTTCTTCTTCCAATCCAAATTTACAAAATATTCCCATCCGCACCGAGTTTTCACGGCAAATTCGCAAAGCTTTTTTACCAGAAGAAGGTTGGCTGATGGTGTCGGCTGACTATTCTCAAATTGAACTGCGAATTTTGGCTCACTTGAGTCAAGAACCTGTGTTAATTGAAGCTTATCAAAATAACCGAGATGTGCATACCGTAACCGCTCAACTGCTGTTTGAAAAAGAGGAAGTAACCCCAGACGAAAGACGGTTTGGCAAAACGATTAATTTTGGGGTAATTTACGGTATGGGGGCGATTAAGTTTGGTCGTTCGATGGGCAAAACTTCAGCAGACGGTAAAAAGTTTATTGAACGATTTAACCAGCGTTACAGTAAAGTTTTTGAATATTTGGAGAAAGTAAAAAAAGAGGCGATCGCCCTCGGATACGTCACCACAATACTCGGCCGCCGCCGCTATTTAAAATTCGAGAGCGAAAGCCTCCTGGACTTAAAAGGCCGCAATCCCCAAGACATTCACTCCGATAGACTTAAATCTGTCAGCAGAGATGACGCCCAATCTTTGCGGGCGGCAGCCAACGCTCCCATTCAAGGCTCTAGTGCTGATATCATTAAACTTGCCATGATTGAGGTACACAAAATTTTGCAAAACTATCAGGCGCGGCTGCTGCTGCAAGTTCACGATGAATTAATCTTTGAAGTACCCCCCGATGAATGGGAAGAATTGCAACCGAAAATTAGAACTGCGATGGAAAATGCTCTGCCACTTAGCGTACCGCTGATAGTTGACATCCACGCTGGGCAAAATTGGATGGAAACTAAATAAAACAGAGAAATATGAGCCCAACAAAAATCCCCCTTTTCCCAACAATAAAAACCTTAAGTGCAGTTGCTCTGCTATTGCTACTATTCGGGTGTCCACAAAAGTTAGCGCCCAACAACTATGCTGTCAAGCGAGTCAGCGACGGCGACACCCTTGTCGCTAGCGATAGCGCCGGAAAAGATATCAAAGTGCGTTTTGCCTGTGTAGATGCACCGGAAGTCGCGCACACAAATGCTGAGAAAAATAGCAAAGCATCAGCACTAAAAAATCAATTTAAGTGGGGCAATTTAGCGCACCAAAGAATGCAGCAGCTCGTCAAACAAGGGGGGGGTCGCGTTGTCTTGACCGTCACCGATACTGACCGCTACGGCCGCAAAGTTAGCGAAGTTCGTTTGCCAAACGGCACATTTGCCCAAGAAGTTTTGACCCGCGAAGGATTAGCAATGGTTTACCGTCCTTACTTGAAAAACTGTCCCAGTGCCAGTGTTCTGGAACAAGCGGAAGCCGAAGCTAAGAAAAATCGCCGCGGCGTTTGGGGAGATTCCAAGTTTGTTCCTGCGTGGAAATTTCGGAAGAGTGATAAATGATCGGAAGAAGGAAGTTAGGCAATGGATTGTAGAAGGGATTTAACGGATTTAACGGAGGTATTTTGACTAGGGAAACGGGATTGGCGTTCCTTACGGTTCGCTTTGACTTTTAATAATTGGTATAAGATTTAGGATGGTAGCAAGACTTTTTTAAATTTGTATTATGTTGTTGACAGGGAATCTGGGAACCTGTATCAGAGATTTACAGTCTTGGACAGATTCAGGTCTTGTTAAACCCGGTCTCTACTATAAATCGTAGGTTGAGCTGCGAGGCATCCGCCCAGAAACCGGGTTTCTAGATACTGATGGCGATCGCCCTAATTTAGTACAATACAATCAGGACGGGGTTCTGCTCCTACCGTCTGCAATCTGTGGATTTTCGGCGATAGCTGACGCCAGATTCATCTAAAACCAGACATGAGTTCGATCGCACTTTTCTCCGACCTGTTTTTTCGGAAAAGTCAACAAATGTGATAGGCTCCAGATAAACTAATAGACTGCTGACAAAAGCGGTCTATTGCAATCACCCAAAATTAACTTTAAGGGACATCAATGAATTTCAAACATCTGGTTATTTCCGGCCTTGCGCTGATCCTCGGTACTGCAATTGTAGGAAATGCGATTGCTCAAGAACTGACGGAAAACCAAAAAACGGTTATTTGTCGCTTGAAAACAGAAGTTGACCAGCGGAAAGGTAACGGTCAAAAATTAGTATTTGTGCCGTTGCTGGGCCAAGTTCGCAAGCAAGTTTCATCTCCTTTTAGAGCGACGTTGCATCCTAATGTGGAGTATGTTTTTGTTGCCACTTGCGACGGAAATTGTCAGGATTTAAACTTATCTCTCAAGGATGCAAGCGGTCAGGAAATCGCTGTGAGTCAAAAAACAGGCGAACTGGCGTCAATCTCTTTTACTCCCCCATCCCAAGGCGAATATCAAATCACTGCTAAGCCTGGGGAATGCACGACGGCAGAGGGTTGCAGTTATGGCCTGGGAATCTTCGTTCCAGCAAGTGCAAACGTACCTAATGCTTCCAAAATTCCTGCTGAGATAGCACAATTTCGACTTTGCCAGTAGGAGAACAGCGATAGAGTTGTGGGTTGCGAGTAGAGTAGAGTTTTAAATGAGAAATCTAACTCATAACTTGCAACTTATAACTCACCACTTATATCGCAACCACCAAAACGGTGAGGATGTTCTTAATTACTGAAACCATGCCTTTGACTGGTTCTTCCTTCTTGCTTTTTTTTATTCTGAGCGACTTGCACTACCCTTTGACTTCGCTCAGGAACCGCGACTTGCCTGCTCGCATCGCTGAAGGGAAGAAAGCTGAATGCAGCCGAAGATCCTTCTTCCTTCTGCTATAATTTTTTACGCATAACTGCTGCAAACTGTCAAGCCGATCGAGCTGTGGAACCCTGCAAAGACCCTACAACTACCGAAACCTAGTCCGAAGCCAGAACTTTATTTACCCTCCGGCAGGCATCAATTAGAATATAGATGGTGCCTCTCAAAGGTGACGAGTACATTGCCCATGTCTTTAACCTTAGCTTTGAAAAATCAACTGCATAACCGTCCTCAAATAGGGTTGAAAAGTCTGTTGGGCCGCTTAGGTATCAGGCAGAAAATCGGCTGCGGATACGCCTTGGTCATTGGTATTGCCGTTTTGGGTGCTGTGGCGGGACGGGGAGTAGAATCCTATCACAAACAGCAAGTTAGAGAAAAACTAGCGATCGACCGAGATAAAGCGGAAATCCTGACAAACCTCAATAACACGGTGCAGGAAGTCAGAATTCAGCAGCAAGAGCTGGCGAGTCTGACGGCCAAACCGCAAATTTTCGATCGCCAACGCTCGGAATTCCTGACTCGCGTTGCTCAGATGAGCGGCATCCTCGAACAACTGCAAACCCCGTTGCAGACGAAGAATCCCGAGATTGCCAAAGACTACCAACAGCTTCAACAGTTCGCTCAAGTCAACGGCAAAACCGTAGAATCATACTTTCAACAAGTACAAAAATTGTTGGCTACTGCGAAATTATCTGCTTTGATTCCGAAGCAGCAGCAGGCATTGGGGCAGAACTTGAACAATTTTGTGACGGGCGAAACTGCTTTGAAACTCAAACAGTTTTCCGAAGATTCAGCCCAAATGGCCGGCAACTTTCGCGATAAAGCAGATGAGGCATTTAGAACCTACGAGGAAGCAGAAAAACTTGGAACTCTGATTCTGGTTTGCTCTCTAGCAGTATCCGCCGGTATCGCAGCCCTACTTGCAGCATACACCAGCCGGGCGATCGCCCGCCCCTTAGAAGCCACCACCCTCATCGCCCAGCGAGTTACCGAAGAATCAAACTTTGATTTGCAAGTACCCGTCACTACTTCCGACGAAGTGGGAATGCTGGCAGTTTCGCTCAACGAACTCATTCAGCGCGTAGCAGAATATACAGAAGACTTGCACGAAGCAAAAGTAGCAGCCGAAGCTGCCAACCGCTCGAAAAGTGCATTTCTCGCCAACATGAGCCACGAACTCCGCACCCCCCTCAATGCCATCATCAACTACAGCGAAATGCTGCAAGAAGATGCTCAAGATTCCGGTTCCGAAGATTTTCTCCCCGACTTAGAAAAAATTCAAACCGCAGGCAAACACCTGCTGGATATGATTAGCGACATCCTCGATATTTCCAAAATAGAAGCCGGTCACGTCACCCTTTATTTGGAAAACTTCGACGTAGCAACGATGATTGAAGAAGTGATGACTACTGCTCAACCGCTAGTAGAAAAAAAAGGTAATGCTTTAGCACTGAAAACAAAAGGCGAACTCGGCACAATGTACGCCGACCAACCGAAAGTACGGCAAATTCTCCTCAATTTGCTCAGCAATGCTGCCAAATTTACCGAAAAAGGCGTCATTACTATCGGCGTCGAAAGAATGAAAATTGAAAAATCACGACCGACGAAACCAAATAAAAATAATGATTTTCAATCGGGTTCAAACTATACTTCTCAAGTTTTAATGTTTCGAGTCAGCGACACCGGCATCGGCATGACGGACGAGCAATTAGAGCAGATATTTAAACCTTTTACCCAAGCTGATGCCTCGACTACCCGCAAGTATGGAGGTACGGGTTTGGGATTGACAATTAGCCAGCGTTTGTGTCAAATTCTCGGCGGCGAAATTAGCGTCGAAAGCGAAGACGGTAAAGGTTCAACTTTTATTGTCAGTCTCCCGGAACGGGTGGTAATGCAGGCATGAAGTCAGGCAAAATATGGATTTGGACAGGGATACACGGATTAAGGATTGAGCATTCTTCAATAGTCAGGAGGCAGATGTTCAAGGAAAAAGAAAGAGGGAGGAAGGAAGAGGGAAATTTTAAAATGTATTGATATATCAATTATCAAAATAAAGAATAATTAACAACCCGATCGGGACTAACGCACAGGCTCTATCTGTAGGTGCGCCGTCTGTACCTTACATATAGAAGTTCTGCGTAAGTTTTGATAATTCCCAGGTTAAGACCTGGGAATATAGCAAGCCTACAGAACAAAGCCTTGTACAACAGTAGTTTTCAAGACTCCTTCAAAAGTGCGTTCTGTCTTGTCCACCAAGACAACGGCATTCCGCCCGTTCGGAGACAAACGAACTTCTCGGATTGAATAAGAGAACACCCAATCTTGAAAATTGTTCAGCGATCCGAGGACACGCTGCCGACCGTTATGATTAATTACAAGACGCATTGCCGCGCTTTCTTTGCCAGCAGAAGCATTTTTTTGCCGCTGTTCTAGGCGAATTTGTAAAAGCTTTGCTGTATTGACTTTGACGGCGACTGTCTCGCTTCCATTGGCTCCGGGAGTACGAGAAATAATGTTTAGTTTAGTTCCAGCTTGAGGAGGAGTTAACTTCAAAGTTTGCCTGCTATTCCAACTTTTTTGAAGCAAATCATCTTCTGCCATTTTAGTGCTTTTATTCGAGTCTGGCTCCCCATATTTAGTTTGGATACACCCATTTTTGATGCAGGAATTTGCAGCAACTTGGACAATTTGCAATTTTGCTTTGGGAATTCCCGCTCCTGTATCTCTGGAACTTTCTAGATACAAGTAGTAATTGCTGTCGGCGGAAAAACCAGACATCCGGTGTGCGGCACGCCAGGTATTTGCCAAAGCTTCAGGGGCTACTGCGATCGCGGCACTTGCTATAATACCTAACGAAATTAAAGGTAAAATTTTCATAGCTATATTTTCCAGGTGTGAGAGTTATAGCGGCTGTTATTGATGAGTAAAACAATAACGCTTTGGGTTTAGCTATAGGACTGTGACGCTTCTCGAGTCCTCTCTCCTATTTACATGAGTGTTTCTCCATTTTCCGCAGCAGGAGACTGTTTAAGAATGTGCCGTTTTTTCAAGTGGCAGTAGAAAGCATTTTTAATGTGAGAGTTGGTCTTATCCAAGAGTCCAACTTTTAGGCGCGACAGTTTGCTTTTGCTTGCGAGGGACTGCTACACAGGACGGAAATACCTATCTCAAGATAGGGGAACACCGATCCGATCGCCCTCCGCAACTCCCTACAATGACAATTGTACGGGCGATCGAGCAATTGCCTCTACAGCAGTCATCATTTTGAATTCAGGGAATTAAAATTTATGCAACCGAATAATCCAAACCAATTTACAGAAAAAGCCTGGGAAGCCCTCGCCCGCACCCCCGAAATCGTCAAAGCAGGTCAGCAGCAGCAGCTAGAAAGCGAACACTTGATGAAAGCTTTGCTGGAACAAGAATCAGGGCTTGCTAGCAGCTTATTTAACAAAGCTGGAGTTTCTGTAGCAAAATTGCGCGATCGCACTGATGAGTTTATCAGTCGCCAGCCAAAAATTACTGGAAGCGGCGGCAACGTTTATCTAGGTCGTTCTCTCGACACTTTGCTCGATCGCGCCGAAACTTATCGCAAAGAGTACGGCGATGAATTTATTTCGATCGAGCATTTGATACTAGGTTACGTTAAGGACGATCGCTTTGGCAAAAATCTACTGCAAGAATTTAAACTAGATGAAGCCAAGCTCAAAGATATCATTGCCCAAGTCCGGGGGAACAACAAAGTGACAGATCAAAATCCAGAAGGCAAATACGAAGCGCTGGAAAAATACGGCCGAGATTTGACTGAAGCAGCGCGTCAAGGCAAACTCGATCCGGTAATCGGACGCGATGACGAAATCCGCCGCACGATTCAAATTTTGAGCCGTCGCACCAAAAATAATCCGGTATTGATTGGGGAACCGGGAGTCGGCAAAACTGCGATCGCCGAAGGACTCGCCCAGCGAATTATCACCGGAGATGTGCCGCAATCTCTCAAAGACAGACAATTAATTAGCCTAGATATGGGCGCTTTAATTGCCGGTGCAAAATTCCGGGGAGAATTTGAAGAACGCTTGAAAGCGGTACTCAAAGAAGTTACCGACAGCAACGGCAAAGTCATCTTATTTATCGATGAAATTCACACCGTTGTCGGTGCTGGCGCAACTCAAGGCTCGATGGATGCCGGCAATTTACTTAAACCCATGTTAGCTAGGGGAGAATTGCGCTGTATCGGCGCTACAACTCTCGACGAATACCGCAAGTACCTCGAAAAAGATGCGGCACTAGAACGCCGTTTTCAACAAGTTTATGTTGACCAACCGACAGTTGAAGATACTGTCTCGATTTTGCGGGGCTTGAAAGAACGGTACGAAGTTCACCACGGGGTAAAAATTTCCGACAGCGCCCTAGTGGCGGCGGCTACTTTGTCTACTCGATATATTAGCGATCGCTTCCTTCCAGACAAAGCCATTGACTTAGTGGACGAAGCAGCGGCTAAACTCAAAATGGAGATTACCTCCAAGCCGGAAGAACTAGACGAAATTGACCGCAGGATTTTGCAGCTAGAAATGGAAAGACTGTCGCTGCAAAAAGAAAGTAACGTTGCTTCGATCGAACGCTTGGAAAGACTGGAAAAAGATTTAGCAAACCTCAAGGAACAGCAAAGCGCTTTGAATGCCCAGTGGCAATCGGAAAAAGGTGTCATCGGCAGCATTCAAAAGATTAAAGAACAGATTGATAAGGTGAATATTGAAATTCAGCAAGCTGAATTAAAATATGACCTGAACCGTGCTGCTGAGTTGAAATATAGCAAGTTAACCGAATTGCAAAAACAACTGCAAGAAGCTGAATCTCAACTGTCAGCAACTCAAACCACAGGTAAAACTTTGCTGCGGGAAGAAGTCACAGAAGGTGACATTGCCGAGATTATTTCCAAGTGGACGGGAATTCCGATTAGCAAGTTGGTTGAATCGGAAATGCAGAAACTTCTGCACTTGGAAGATGAACTGCACAAGCGGGTAATCGGACAGGATGAAGCAGTGACGGCGGTTGCAGATGCAATTCAGCGATCGCGCGCAGGTTTAGCCGATCCCAATCGTCCGGTTGCGAGTTTTATCTTCCTCGGCCCCACGGGTGTAGGGAAAACTGAGTTAGCTAAAGCATTAGCGGCTTATCTGTTCGACACGGAAGAAGCGATCGTGCGAATTGATATGTCGGAATACATGGAGAAACACGCGGTTTCGCGGTTAATTGGTGCGCCTCCGGGATACGTTGGCTACGATGAAGGCGGACAATTAACGGAGGCTGTGCGCCGCCGTCCTTACTCAGTGATTCTATTCGATGAAATCGAGAAAGCGCACCCGGATGTATTCAACATCATGCTGCAAATTCTGGATGACGGCCGCGTTACCGATGCTCAAGGTCACACGGTAGACTTTAAGAATTCTGTGATTATTATGACATCGAATGTTGGCTCTCAATACATCTTAGATGTGGCCGGAGATAACGAACAAATGCGGAGTCGGGTGATGGAAGCGATGCGGGGAACTTTCCGCCCAGAATTCTTGAACCGGATTGATGAGATGATTATCTTCCACGGTTTGAGTAAGACGGAACTGCGGCAGATTGTGCTGTTGCAAGTTAAGCGCTTGGAAAAACGGTTAGCAGATCGCAAAATGTCTCTCAAATTGTCGGAATCTGCGATCGACTTCTTAGCAGAAATTGGTTACGATCCGGTTTACGGTGCACGGCCATTGAAGCGGGGAATCCAGCGGGAGTTGGAAACGCAAATGGCGAAGGGTATTTTGCGGGGAGATTTTGCTGACGGCGATACCATTTTTGTGGATATCGAGAATGAAAGGTTGGCGTTTAAGCGGCTGCCGGCACAGTTGGTGACTGCGAAATAATTTGGGTAGGGTGGGCTGCGGCCCACCTTATTTTTTTGAGGCGGTGGTTCTTTTTTTGACTGCAGATATAGGCGGATGGGATTGCGGGCGATCGTTCTTAAGGGCGATCGCTTTCTGATTTATCTTTTTTCTGTTGTTGGCGTTCTCGAACAGATTTCGTCAGCAGGTACGTTGCCAAACTGCTAACGGATCTGCTGTCGTCTTCTGCCCATTCTTCGAGAGCTTTTTGAATCTCTTCTGGCAAATATGCGGTAACTCGTCCCCGTGAAGCCATTCGTTGTACTGCAAAACATTTCAACAAACTCCATCTTACGCCGTGGTCATCGCTTAAGGGCGATCGCTTTCTGATTCTTCCTTTTTCTGCTCTTGGCGCTCTCTGACTGCTTTAGCTGCCACATGGGATAGCAGGTTTGCAAGGGTTCTATCTTCTTCTTCAGCCCATTCGGACAAGGCTTGATGAACGTCTTCTGGCAGGGTAACTGTGACTCGCATTCGTGAAGGCATGGGCTGGCATGGTTTTACTTCAATTGTCTTCAATTTTACACTCCAACACCATTTGATATATTTTTGTGTCATTTGATGTCAATAGCATCAAATTATGCTATTAGTGTATATAAGGCTCAGGCCTTAAAACGTCAGAAGCCAGCCCCTCACTGTCCAAGGTTCCGGGCTGGCTCTGGCTCCAAAAATATCAATGGAGACGAGTTCTATGTTGACATACAAAGACCGCTTGTGTTGTTGGGCGATCGCCCGTTTGTTACCTTCTCATCAATGGATGATTGTCGCCCGCTTCCGCAGTCGTTCAGATGCAGACGGGCATTTTCAGTTTCTGCGACAAACTATACCTCACGTTAAGTTTGAGGTTGTGTTCGATTTAAGCGGGGACAGCAACCGTTTATCGGCGTTGGGCCGCTGTGCCAATTCCCTCGCCAGCCGGTTATAAATTGTAATTTTCCGGCTGTTTTGAGTTGATTTAATTTGGGGGATCGCACTTTTTTTGATAAGTGCGATCGCTTTTACGAAGTAAGTCCCAAATTTTTATGGTAAAATCATAGTACCGATAAGTCTATTCACTCCGCAATTTCCGATTATTATTTAAGAATATGCGATCGAAACTAGAAATTACCGAGCAACACAAAAAGGTTGATGCTGCTGAAGCCGAAATCCGCGACAAGCAGCAGCTAGTTAATTACGATACCAAAGAGTATCCAGTCGAAATACTCGTTCAAAAATATATGGAAGGAAAGGATGATGATACCAATGAGTTGTTCATCCCCGACTACCAACGTGACGATGCTTGGGATGAAGCAACGCAGTCAAAGTTGATTGAGTCTATATTTTTGGGTCTGCCAATACCTTATATTTTTGTTGCTGACATCCATGAGGACGAAAACGATGAAGCCCGTTTAGAAATAATAGATGGTACACAACGCATTCGGACTTTAAGTAGATTTATCAATAACGAATTAACCTTGATCGAATTAAAGAAATTACAGAGTTTAAATGGATTTAAATTTGCTGATTTGCCCCTGGCCCGTCAGAGGCGCTTCAACCGCACTACACTTCGGATGATTCAACTAACTGAAAGTGCAAATGAGGAAGCGCGAAGAGATTTATTTGAACGCATTAATACAGGTAGCGTCCAGCTAAACGAGATGGAAAAGCGCCGAGGCATACTGCCCGGCCCGTTTCTCAAACTGATTGAGGAACTATCGAAACATGACAAGTTCCGCAAATTATGCGCTTTTTCTGAGTCTACTATTCGCAGACGCGAACCGCAAGAATTTGTGTTGCGTTTTTTTGCATTTTTAAATAACTATGAGAAGTTTAATAGTAAGATAAACATATTCCTTGATGAGTATCTGAAGCAAGTAAATGAAGATCCGAAATTCGATCGCGAAAAAATGCGGGAAGAATTCGAGTCAATGCTGAATTTTGTAGAAAAATATTTTCCTCAAGGATTTCGCCAAGGTAAAAATGGCGCCAGAACAACAACTCGCATTAAATTCGAGTCTCTGGCTGTCGGTGTTGCTCTTGCTTTGAGAAAAAACAGCAATCTTGAGCCAAAGTCAACAGAATGGCTCAATTCACAACAATTTAAGGATTTCACAAAATCTGATGCTAGCAGTTCTAAAAATAAAGTAGTTTCACGCATTGAGTATGTCCGCGATCGACTGCTAGGCTAAAGATGAATACTGTACTCTTAGATTTCAATACACGCGCTCAAGAGGTAGATGATTACTTCATCTTTTTACATGGCTTAATCAAACAAACCACTAAGTTAGCTGTCGCCGATAGTGCTGGACAATATCAAATACAAAGTCTTAATCCTGAGTTGGCAAAAACTCTTAAAGCCATTGGCTTTTTGTTATTGTATAACTTAGTTGAATCCACTATGCGAAATGCCATTGAAGCCATATTTGATGAGCTTAAAAATCAAGCAATCTCCTTCGATCAACTCAAACCAGAAATCAAAATGATTGTTCTTCAAAATCTTAAAAACCGTTCTCCTAAAAAAATTCATTTACAAATTAACCAAATATCTATAGACATCATCACAGCTACATTTGAACGCGAAGAACTATTTTCCGGGAATGTGGATGCTAGGTTGATTAAAGAAATAGCCGAAAAATATGGCTTTTCATGTAAAACAGAACCTACTAAGACAAAAGACGGGCAAAATCTTTTAGTTATTAAACGCAACAGGAATGACTTAGCGCACGGAGTTAAGTCTTTTGAGGAAGTGGGGCGAGATCAGACTATTGAGGAACTTTTAGAGATTAAGGAGGAAGTCATAGAATACCTACGTCAAATACTGGAGAATATTAAAACTTATCTTGACAATCAAGAGTATTTGGACGTAACTACAGGTAATCCTTAATTTTAGGCTAAGAAACCGGGTTTCTCGGATGATTTAGGTTGGGTGGCGAGATATCTCGGAAGAAACCCGGTTTCTGGGAATTATCTGAAGGCTACTTCCGCACCATAACAGATCGAATCACAGCATTTGGCCGATACTTATTAGTCTGATAAAATCCCCCTTGACCAGCGCCATAAACTCCCGCAAATTGTTTCCCTTCAGCTTTGGGAACAAACATAATTTTTCTAGTGGGTTGCTTGGCAAATACAACCCCTTCTCTCATTTCATTATCTACGTTATAAGATAAAGTCGCCTTGCCGTAAATTGCCTCTGCTTGTTTCAGAGTCATTCCCGGCCCGACGCCCTGAACTGTTTTATAATTAGCATTTTCAGTCATCAAAAGTTCAATGATATCGGTATCTTTTAGCTTTGTACCCGCAGCGTAGATAATCCGATATTGCACTTTTCCCGACTGGCTGACAGCCACAGCATCAAAGTCTACCATAAAAGGAGACTGAACTTTAAACTGCGCTGTGGAACCGAGAGCCTTTTTCAATCCTCCGAAAGTCATCCCCACCTTCGCCGCTCCAATTGTGCGATCGGAAATTGTTAAACTGGCAGAAGGTGTTTTTTGAGCAGCATTTGCCGCTCCTCCCAGCACATTTGTAGCCCTAAGCGCAACAGTGGAACCGGGAGTGGAAATTAAGGTGAGATAACTGCCGATCGCCAGCAAAGCAGCTATCATTGATCCAGACAAAACTTTAACATTCAACATGACTAATTCTCCTAGATTTCAAATGCGACTATCTACCCGCATCTTTTTGACTATCCTGGGCCTCACCCTCCTAGTTTGGATTCTCAGAGGTGTTGGCCTCTTGACATTTATTCCCGGTGGTGTCATTTGGATACTGATTTTTCTGTCTTTTGTTGCGGGCATCCTCAGCACTGTACTCCGTAGGTAAGCCAGCATCCGGCAAATAACAATTAACTATTCAAAATTAACAAATTATTTTAATTTTGATTGTTTTATAGCCTTTCCCACCGTCACATTCAACTGAGCGCCTATCAGCATTACCAAAGAAGAAATATCCAGCCACAGCAGCAACACAATAAAACTTCCGATTGTGCCGTAAGTCCAAGTGTAATTGCCCAAATGCAAAACATAAAACCGAAATAAAGCTGAAAATAGCGCCCACAAAATAGCAGCAAAAACAGCTCCTGATACAATAGGAATATCTGGTTGACGGCGACTAGGCCCGTAGCGGTAAATAAATGCAAAAGCCAGCGATACAATTCCCAAAGAAATCGGCCACCTCCACAGCCGCCAAGCACCTAACAGTTGCGACTCTAAAGGGCAATTGCCGGCGAGGAGCAAGCAATTTTGGACATCTTTTAAATCGCAATTGGCGACGGACTCCAGCAGGCAACTCTGGCGGGCAATAGCTTGTACAATTAAGTCGCTGACAAATACTACTCCCGATGCTAGAATTAACAGCACAATTGTACCGATACTGAGCGCCAGAGAAATAAGTTTGGCTTTCCAAAATGGTCTAGTTCGATCGATCGGGGTTTCATGGATGCGATCTAGTGCAGCCATCGCCGCGCTCATTACTCCAGAAAATGCCCAAATCGCCCCAAGAAAGCTTACCGAAAACAGCCCTTTACTCCGAGTTAACATAATTTCTTTGATTAAGCCACCAATCAAATTCCGCACGTCATCGGGTATAACTTCGCCCAAAAGACGGGCGATTTGATAAAGTGTTAACTGCAAAGGTTCAAAGATAGCGATCGCAGATAAAATAGCCAACAGCCCCGGAAACAGCGCCAGCATAGAATTGTAGGCCATTTCCGCAGACAGCCCCGGCAAGCGCTGTTCTCCCGCCTTCGCCCCGACTTCCTTGAGCGTGCCCCAAGTCAAACACCGACAAAACAGCCAAAAACCCCCAAATTTCCGTTTGAGAGCTCGAAGCAAGCTTAAAAGCGCCTTAAACAAAGCTAAAATCAGGTAGCGCAACCAGTAATAAATGTTCATAGCGCACAGGAGAGGGGGAACTCGAAAATGGAAAATGGATGCAGGACGATCGCGCAACTGGAAATAAGGAGCGTTACTTAATTAAGCCATTGCTAATCTAAAATCTAAAATCTAAAATCTAAAATCAATATGGCTCAGGATGTCAGACAGTGGTTAGATGAAATCAAGCGGCTGCAACAGCAGTTAACAGAAGTTTCGCGCGATCGCGATGAGGCCGGTGAAAGTGCCGCTCAGTGGCGCCAACTCTACAATACCGAAGCCGAGCAGCGGCGGAATGATGCTAAATTAACTCAGCAAATCATCGCTTCTCTGGAAGCACAAATAGAGCAATTACAAAATTTTTCCCCCCTTGTGCCCGAAGGCGATGATGCTGGGGTTGCTCGCCAGCAAGAAATCGCACAACTGCACACAGTAGGCGAACTTAAAGCTAAGTTAGCAGAAGTTCTCGAAGAGCGCGATCGGGCGATCGAACAAGTTAAACAACTCACTCAAGCCCTCAAACAAGAAGAAGCCCGTCACGCCGAAACTAGCAAAAATTTAACTAGCGCCCTCGGAGATGCTGTTGACTTGCTCGCGAAAGCCCAAAATCCCGCTCCTGCAAAAACCGAGACAGTATATTCTTTGGAGATAGTACCTACTCGCACTGCAAATCCTGGCGAAACTGCCCTGGAAATCCGCCAAACTTCCGCCCCAGGCAAAAATCCCGCCCAGCTTCCACCTTCTAAAAATCAGTTACTCGACTTACCGCCCTTTGGGAATTAAGAGTTAAAAATTCAGGAATTGTCGGCATGGCGAGTCCCCTTAGCAGGTGGGATTTAGTCAGCGATGCGTTGTTTTTGCTGTTCCTGCTATTAGAGGGCATTAATTCATCCGCTTCTTTATTATTCCCCATCTACAGATGGTTTACTAATCGATCTAACTGTACTATATCCCAACCTATAATCTGCATTCAAAATTTTTAAAACATCCAAAAAATATTCCTCGCATCGTACCAACCTACAGTCTTTAGATAGAACTTAATCGAGCTAAATTTTACTACTATCGACAACGACTGATGCGCGAGGAAACTTCATGAACGCAGAGATATCCATAGTCTGGAAAAAGATTCAGAGCATGATCGACAGCTTTACGATCATGCTGCCTAATATTGTGCTGGCCTTAATTGTCTTTGCATTTTTTTACTTTGTGGGGGGGAAAATTAAGAGAGTGGTCAGGCGGCTTACTCGCAACCACCACCAAGCTCGAAATTTGGGGCTGGTGTTAGGACGGTTAACCCAGAGTGCGATCGTTCTAGTTGGTCTGTTTGTTGCGCTTTCGATTGTAATTCCCACATTTAAAGCTGGGGATTTGATTCAACTGCTGGGAATTAGCGGGGTGGCGATTGGTTTTGCCTTTCGGGATATCTTGCAAAACTTCTTAGCCGGTATCTTAATTCTGTTGACGGAACCGTTCCGAATCGATGACCAAATTGTGTTTAAAAACTTTGAGGGAACGGTAGAAAATATTGAGACCCGCGCTACAACAATCCTAACTTATGATGGTCGCCGGATTGTCATTCCCAATGCCGAATTGTTTACGAATTCGGTGACGGTGAATACCGCTTTCGATAAACGCCGCACGGAATACGATTTTGGTATTGGTTACAACGACGATATTGACCGCGCCAAGAAGTTAATGCTGGAAGGATTGTACACCGTAAATGAGGTGTTGAAAGATCCTGCACCCGATGTGCTGGTGGTTGAGCTAGCAGAAAGTACCGTCAATATTCGCGTTCGATGGTGGATTGCTCCGCCGCGCCGAATTGACGATATGCGATCGCGCGACAAGGTAATTTGTGCTATTAAAAAAAAGCTTGTGGAAAACGGCATCGATTTGCCTTATCCCACGCGACAAATTTTGTTTCACGACCAAACAGAAGAAACCGATGGCGATCGCTCCCAGCAGCGTGAAGGATGGCCTGCGGGTAAAAGCAAGGTTCCGAAACCTCGCCCTATTGGGGGCTCTGTGGGAAAACAGGCCTTTGGGCGATCGCAACTTGACGGCAACGGACAATCTTAGCCGCATCACAAGTCATGCAAAATGTCAAATTGAGCAAACTTTGGGATTCGCTGCACTGCGATCGTGCAACTGCAATTTATATTAATCACCGAGTTATCAAAAGAGTAACAAACCCGATTGATATGATGCCTAATTTTCAAGCAAAAACCACAGTCCGATTGCCATAAACTAAAACACGATTTTGTAAATGATATCGCACGGCTCTTGCTAACACAACTCTTTCTAAATCTTTACCTTTGCGAATCAAATCAGACACTTCATCGCGGTGACTCACCCGCACAACATCTTGTTCGATAATCGGGCCAGCATCTAAATCAGGTGTAACATAGTGAGCTGTTGCACCGATAATTTTTACTCCTCTTTCATAAGCTCTTTCGTAAGGATTTGCACCCACAAACGCGGGTAAAAATGAATGGTGAATATTAATCACATTGGGAAACTTTATGATAAAGTCTTGGCTCAAGATTTGCATATATTTAGCCAAAACTACTAAATCAATCTTATATTTTTTAAGGATTTCTAACTGTTGTGCTTCTTGAATAGCTTTATTGTCTTTAGTAATGGGAATATACTCAAAGTCGATACCGTATTGTGTGGCAATGGGCTTTAAATTTTCATGGTTGCTGATAATCAGCGGAATTTCACCTCTGATTTCTTGCGCTCGCTGTCGCCAAATCAAGTCTAATAAACAGTGATCTTGACGGCTTACCCAGATTGCGATGCGTCGAATTTTATGAGAGAAATGCAATTGCCAATTGGCTTGTAAGTCCTTGGCAATTTCACTAAAAGCAGGTGTTATTTGTTCGGTGGTTAAGTCAAAATCATCTAATTGCCATTCGAGTCGGCTCAGAAATAATCCGGCGGTAAAATCTGTATGGTGATCTGCGTGGATGATATTGCCGTTGTGGGAGGCTATAAAATTGGCAAGTAAGGCGACGAGTCCTTTGCGATCGGGACAGGCAATTAACAGGGTTGCAGTAGGCTTAGTCATGGTAGAATAGCAAAAGTGTTAAGTGTTATTTTAGGCGATCGGATCGGGTTTATCGTCGAGCGGGCGATCGCCGATCGTTAGTGAAAACAGAGAAAGCCAGTTTTTGCGATCGACTGAGTTTCTGAAAGCCTGCATCGGTTAGGGGTAAATAGAAGTTTGAATCATCTTTCATCGCCGAAGGTCATTCGCGAATACACAATATGACTATCCATAGAATAGAGTACCTGATTCTTTCTTCGGTTATAGAACATTATGAAACTCTCAAAAATGTGGCATCGGATTGGAGACTCTCTCATACTGAGGTGGCAGTAGCAGCCGAGCGCTTATTTCATAAAGGTTACATTTTAGCTGCATTTTGCACTGAAACGGAAAAATTAATTGAAGATATTACCTTAAATCGCTCTCAAATTCAGGCACACTTGGATGGAAAAATCAACGCTTTTTACTACTTAACTCCTCAAGGGGGAGCAAGGTGGGAAAGCTTAACTCATCCCAATTGGAACCATTATAGACAATGGTATATGGGTTATAGACGTGATGAAATAACTGGCTTAATTAAATCACAAATAACCTGTTGTTCTCGGCAGATAATCGAAAAAATCATAAATCTTAGCGAACATTTAGAAAGCCAAACTATTCTTCTAGAAACTTGTGTTTGGGAGAAAATAGAGTGCTGGGAGGCAACGTACTGGAAAACTTTACCCAAAGCTTACAAAGTTACTTACCAGTATCGACATTTTGAATGGTGCATCAACTCAAATACACCCTAAGAGTGGATTGACAAAGATCGACAAGCAAGGCAGTGGAACTCAGAAATTTTGCATTGGTATACGGAGCCAGAATTAGATACAAACCCATCAAGTTTGTTTGGAGATGAATATCTCAACTCTTACCCAGCATTAGCACAAACTCCGAATCCAAAAATCGAATACTTGATTCTTGAGTTTGCTGTAATAGACAACTACTACGAACTAAGAAGAGTTGCATACTCAATGCACTTATCTCATGCTGAAACAGCACTTGCAGCGGATTCCTTATTTCAGAGAGGGGACATTAAAGCAAAGGTTTTTGCCGATGAAGATGACACCGAGGGAACTTCAAATGTTATCTTAACAAGAGCTGGCATTCAAGACCACTTAGACGGGAGACTTCTAGCTAGCTACTATTTAACTCCTCAAGGTGGTGCTAGATGGGAAGCAATGGCTGATCCTGATTGGAATAAGTTTTCCATTGTAAATTTTCTTGGTCAGTTTCCTTATGAAGAAGGATTTCTCGGTACTCAACGAGAAATAATAGAGCAATTACTGGCTTTAGATCGTTTGCTTTTCATGTATGAACATATCCCAGGAACCGAAAAATGGAATGTACTGGAACCCTGGAAAGCAACTTATTGGAAGACTTTACCGCGAGGCTATTACGTTAGTTGTGAATTTCAGCATAGTGATTTGTGTCCTTGGGAATTAGATGACAATACTCCGGCTGAGATAGTTGAGGAATACAAGCAGGCGAGTCAATGGTACGAGAATGTCAAGAAATGGTATACAGACCCTTCCTTTGATTAGAATTCAAAAGTTTTACTCGCTCGCTTGTTATATAAAACCCTCTGTAGATATCGCTTGTCGCCGAGCCTAGATCCCCCTAAATTCCCCTTAAGAAGGGGGACTTTGAGTAATTTTAGTCCACCTCATAAGAGATTTTAACTAAGAGTGGAACAGGCATCTTGCCTGTTTCGATGGGCTTACGGGCGGGCAAGATGCCCAACCCCTACTCCCCACAAGAGATTTTAACTAAGAGTGGAACAGGCATCTTGCCTGTTTCTATCTTCCTTCTTCCTTCTTCCCTGTTCCTTCTTCCTTCTTCTAAAATCCCATCGCCCCAGCTACCGCATCCAAAGTCGGAGCAATGCCGCTTTTAAACAGATTGTTGCTGTGATTAATTGCGGTATCCGGGTCTTTCAAACCGTTACCAGTCAGCACGCAAACCACCGTCGCCCCAGTGGGAACTTGGTCTTTTACCTTCAGCAAGCCGGCCACAGAAGCTGCACTCGCCGGTTCGCAGAAAATCCCTTCCTGCGATGCTAACAAACGGTAAGCGTCCAGAATTTCGGCGTCGGTGACAGCGGCAAAACTGCCGCGGCTGGCTTCGGAAGCTGCGATCGCCTGTTTCCAGCTAGCCGGATTCCCAATCCGAATTGCCGTCGCCAGGGTGTCCGGGTGCGCCACCGGTTCTCCCGTCACCAACGGCGCAGCCCCCGCGGCTTGAAATCCCATCATCTGCGGCAAGCGCGAACATTTTTTTGCTTGGTGGTATTGACAAAAACCCATCCAGTATGCTGTGATATTTCCCGCATTTCCGACGGGAATGCACAGCCAGTCGGGGGCGTCGCCCAAGGCGTCAACGACTTCAAAAGCTCCGGTTTTCTGACCTTCCAAGCGGTAAGGATTCACCGAATTTACCAAAGTCACGGGGTAGTTAACAGCCATTTCGCGGACAATTTCTAAGGCTCGATCGAAATTTCCGCCAATCGAAATGACTTCCGCACCGTAAAGCAAAGCTTGCGCCAACTTGCCCAAAGCCACGTAACCCTCGGGAATCAACACGAAAGCTCGCATCCCCCCGCGTCGGGCGTAGGCGGCGGCGGCGGCCGAAGTATTGCCGGTACTGGCGCAAATTACTGCCTCCGCACCAGCTTCCTTCGCCTTGGAAATCGCCATTGTCATCCCCCGGTCTTTGAAACTACCAGTGGGGTTGAGGCCGTCGTATTTGACCAAGACGCGCACGTCTCTACCGATGAGAGAAGCGATCGCAGGTGCTGGAATCAGGGGAGTATTGCCTTCTTGGAGGGTCACTACCGGCGTGGTTTCCGTCACCGGCAGGTAGGGGCGATAAGCTTCGATCAAGCCGGGCCAGCCGTAGCGTTTCGGCTCGGCTGCGCGGGCAGCGGAGTTAGCAGCAGAGTCAGTAGCAGGTAGAATCAGGGTCACGGTGTCAATGGTTTTAGGCAATGGCCGAAGAATTTACACTAATTTTAGCTCGATCGGTTAATTTGATGTTTAATACGATCGGTTCAGGTTAAAGTAACTTAATGGTGTGAATGTGTAGATATGTCTACTCAATTACTGATGTCAAATAATTCATCGACTCTTTCCCGGCCTCAAGTCACCGCGAGCAATCCCGAAATGGCTAGTTCTTCTACGCTATCGACCAGTTTAGCCCGCAAAGTAAATTCGGTGAAGTGCCCCTACCAAGCCGATCAGCAAGTTAAGTTCCTGCACTTGCAAGCGGAAATCGAATCCTTGCTGCTGGAAGTGCAAAGCCTCAAACAGCAACGCTCGATCGCTGGCTTGCCGGCTCTCGACCCCATTTCTGGCAGCAACAGCAATTAGCAGACAACAGTCGCTAATGCTAATTGTCCTGCCCCTGTGTTATAAAAACAAAGGTTTTGCTACCCGCAGTGTTTTTTGCCGAAAGTGCTAGAAATTCCTAACTGCGGATAGCGATCGCTAGCTTTTGCTAAAACGCGCTTGCCTACAGCTCAACTCGTCTGCTGCTTGCTGGCAACGAGCTGACATTTTATGGCGCTTTTTTATTGCGCTAATTTGTTAAGCCATCCTCATGGCATACGGAGAATCGAAATCAGTTTATGACAGCATCGATCGAAAAACCACTAAATTTGACATCCGCAAGTGACACTTCCAACCTGCGCCTCAAAGATATTCTCAAAACCCTGCCGCGGGAAGTATTCGTCAAAAATCCCCGCAAAGCTTGGACAAAAGTAATCGTCAACGTTCTTTTAGTTGCTGTCGGTTACTGGGGCATAGCAGTATCGCCTTGGTTTCTACTACCCCTAATGTGGATTTTCACAGGCACCGGATTAACCGGTTTTTTTGTGATCGGACACGACTGCGGACACCGGTCATTTGCTAACCGCCGCTGGGTAAACGATTTAGTCGGACATCTCGCATTCTTGCCGTTAATTTATCCGTTTCACGCATGGCGGCACGGACACAATTATCACCACAAACACACCAACAAACTTGGTGAGGATAATGCTTGGCACCCGATGACAGCAGCAGACTACGCTGGCGCGCCCAAGGCTTTACAAGTAGCTTATAGTTTAATATTCGGTTGGATGTGGTGGATCGGCTCGATCGCCCACTGGGCAAAAGTACACTTTATGTGGTGGCGGTTCACAGGAAAACAGAAACAAGAACAAGTGCGGTTTTCTGTCTTAGTGGTTTTAATCGGTGCTGCGATCGGATTTCCGATTTTAATTGCAACCACAGGCATTTGGGGATTTGTCAAATTTTGGTTGATGCCCTGGCTGGTTTACCATTTCTGGATGAGCACTTTTACGATCGTTCATCACACAGCACCAGACATTTCATTTAAAGAACCCGAAGAATGGAACGAAGCCCAAGCGCAACTATCGGGAACAGTTCACTGCGATTATCCCCGCTGGGTAGAGTTTCTGTGCCACGACATTAACGTGCACGTTCCCCACCACCTTTCAACTGCTATTCCCTGGTACAATTTGCGCCTCGCCCACAGCAGCTTAAAGGAAAATTGGCAAGATCATCTCTACGAAACAGAATTTTCTTGGTCTTTAATGAAGCGGATTGCCGACAACTGTCACCTATACAATCCCGCTGGTGGCTATCAAACATTGCAGGAATTTAACGCTAAAACCAAGTAAGTTTTAAACGCGATAAAGGCCAGAAAAACCCGGTTTGTAAAACACAACCGGGTTTTTCGATATTACAATCCGTAGCCTTTGTAAAGGGAGGAATGCGCGCCCTACTGTCAATATCATAATCCCTACCATTATTAAATCAGTCATTTCCAATCTAAAATCTAAAATCTAAAATCTAAAATCGAATGACTTTCAATCCCAATAACTGTCGCAACGAAAGCGAAGTAGAAAGCAAACTGATTGTCAGCTATCTGCTACCAAAGTTAGGCTATACGCCGGACACTTGGCACCAAGAAATAGCATTTGGGAATATTCGTTTAGACTTCCTCTCATTTGCCACCCAAGTTATCCCCATACTTGTCGATGCAGAGTCGCCGATGAGTGTAGTTATGGAGGCTAAACATCCGAAGGAAAATTTAGACCGCCACCTGCGAAAACTCCATCGCTATTTAACAAGTTTGAGCATCCGCTACGGACTCATAACTAACGGTAAAGAAATTAGAATTTACCAAAGAGTTGCCGATGATATTCAGCTAGTCTTTAAGTGTGCTGGAAAAGACCTTGAAAATAGAATTGATGAAATTATCGCTTTAATTGGCAGAGATAGTTTAAAATTTATAAAAAATCCCGATAATCTCAAACTGGAAGATAGTAAAATTAGTTTGGTTAGTCCTGAGTTAGTTAGCGAAGTCCCAGTACAGCCCAACAATCCCGCCCCCGCAGAACCTGAGCCAAGTCAAATCTCTGAACCGGAACAAATACCTGAAAATTATCCAGTTAAGCCTCAAGTTAAATCCGATGTAACCGTTCCCCAAAAAAGCCAAAATACTATGAAAATCATTGCAGTTTACCATAACAAAGGCGGCGTGGGTAAAACTACAACAGTAGTCAACTTAGCAGCAGCGCTGAGCAAGAAAGGTAACAGAGTATTAGTCATCGACTTAGACAGTCAGGCAAATACAACCTTTGCGACTGGTTTAGTAAAATTTGAGGATGAAGAACAAGACGATTTGAAAGATAATAATATTCTTCAAGTTTTGCAATCAGAAGACTTTTTCTCGATCGAAGAAGTAGCTCGCAAGTCTAATTTTTGCAATCCCGAAATTGATGTGATTCCTTCCCATATTGATTTAATGCAATATGAAACGGAACTCAATCAACTAGATTACAGCCGAATGATTTTAATTCAAAAACTAGCCGAAGTACAGGATAAATATGATATTGTACTGATCGATACGCCACCATCGTTAAATTTTTATGCTAGAGTTGCCCTAATTGCGGCTGATTATTTAATTATTCCTTCTGACTTAAAACCTTTTGCGAATCAAGGACTGATTAATGTCAAGGATTTTATTAAAAAAGTTAATGGATTCAAAAAACAAATTGGCAAGAAACCTCTAGAAGTTTTAGGCGTACTCTCTTGCAAAATCTCAACTAATAGTAAATTTGTACAGTACAGTTTGCCCAAACGGAGGGAGGCAATTCCCAAACGCTACGGCTTTGAAATCATGGACAGCGTAATTTACGAGAGAGACGATTTAGCAAAGTGTGCAGAACAATTTCAAATCGTGGGAAATATGGAAATCTCCGATCCCATTTCAGTGCTAGACTTTAAGCCTGATTGCATCGCATCCCAAGAATTTGAAATGCTAGCACTCGAAGTTTTGGAAAAAATAGGTAAAAACTAATGAAAAAATTATCTCCGTCACTGGTTGCAGTTAAAAAAATAACATCCGCAGTTCCCCGTTCCAATTTTGCAGAGCCTGATTTGGAGAAACTAGCGAGACTGATTTTAGAGTCAGGAGGATTGATTAATCCGATAATTGTCCGCCGCAACGGTATGGATGCCTACGAAATAGTAGACGGAAATTTTGAATACTACGCAGCGGCGAGAGCAAAGGAAATAGAACCTCTCAAAGGCGAGACAATCGGAGCATTCATCCTGGAAGAAGAAAATGAAGAACTTCTCCTCGAACAACTTGAGATTCTCAGAAAAACCGCAATCATTGACAATCCAAGTGTAACTGTGGTTCCGCAACCGTCCTCCAGTTTTGAACAGCGGCTGACCAATATTGAAACTCGATTGGAAAACAGAATTAATGAATTGAAAGCCGAGTATACGCGGGAAAAACAGGCGTTGATAGAGAGGGTTAAAGATGTTGAAAGTCGGATTCCCAAACCTGTTCCGCTGTTGGAAGCACTCAACACTCAAGATAAATTCAAATTGGCTACAAATTTGAAAAATGCTGGCATAAAAGCTCAAACAATAGAACAAATCATCAAAGAGCGAGATTTGCAGCAGTTTGCATCTTTTGAAAATGTGTTGGAACGCATGAAAGGTAAAGGGTTAGGCGAGAAAACAATGATTAAGCTTATTGACAAGTGGCAAAAATATTTATAAGCTTTCAGCCATCTCAATTGCATTTTTGGGGCGCTCAAAGCCCGCCCGAAAAAAGTTGAAAAACCCGATATGACTCGGCGGTTAAAACCCATCCTACACGAACTTCCGTCCCTCTCGCTGGAGACTAAAGAATAAAGGGGATATTAAAGCTGGCTTTCGTATAAATCGCAACTCCTGCGACCACTCGCAACCCCAGCCCGATCGCCCTGACGCCAAAAAAAGTAAAGATGAGTAAAGCTGTGTATCCTTGGTGTCCCGCAGGCAGTTAAACTCATCACAGTGGCTTTTTTTAGGAATTGCTGTAACTTTTGCCGTAGCTTTCGGGGCGGGACGCCATCGCCCGGGCTGTCACCGCACAGCCAGCCGCACAGTTACAGCAGCAACGCCATATCTCCCCCAGATAACCGAGTTAGATCGCAGACTGGGAAGACTCAGCCCAAGAAACCCTTTAACTTACCAGAGTCTGAGTAAGGTGTTTGTCTCGCACCCTACAATTAGAGTTCTTGGGTTAGTCCTGCATCCCTTAAAACGCCGGCTGTAAAGTGCAAACATACATAAATACCTACACAGCAGATTTTAATGACAAAAGGGGACTTGTAACAAGATGGATCGATCGTCCGATCAAAACCGAATAGTTGAATATTTGCGGATTAAGCCCATTAGTCACAGTCAGATTTACACTTCCCAAATTGCAATACCAGAGTCTCATCGTGGCGAAATTCCTCGCGAACGCCGCGAAGCTCTCAGGAGAAGTTTGATCGAGCAAGGCAGCAACTTGATTCCTTTAATTGTACGCCCTACAGAAGCTTACAGCAACGAAGAAGAATATGAAGTGGTCTGCGGCTCAGATTGGTGTATTGTTGCTAAAGAACTCGGCACCGAGCAAATGTGGGCGTGGGTATTTGAAATGAGCGACGAGGAGGTAGCTGTTGCTCAAACAGAAATGGAACATTTAGCTCCGCAACCGACTCAGAAACCTGCACAAATTGAGACTCTACTGCAAGAATTTGAGCTATCATTTCAAAAAAAGGTAGAGAGTCTAACAAAACAAATAGAACAATCTGTTAAAAAAAATGAAGATTTACTAAAAAAGCAAATAAAAGCTCTAACTGAGCAGAATTTTGAGCGTAACCAAATAGAACAGATCAAGCATTTGCTTGAACAAGTTGAAAAAACATTTCATGAAAAGGTAGATAAATTGGCTAAAAAAATTGAACAATCGAGCAGCAACCGTCCGCCGACATCTGCTGTTATTTCTGAGGTAAATCTTGAAGGTGCTTTGAGACAGTTGGATGAATTGGAAAAACTGCTGTCAAGAAAACTAGAACGCACAGTCCAAACAATTAATCAGTTTGTTTCCGACGCCATTGAAGATGTAGAAAATGACCTGAAAAATCAAATTGAAACGCTCCGCAGCCAACTGGGAGCCGCAGCGACTCACTCAGAAAGACAGCCGGAGGCACAGCCGAAGAAGCAGCCAAAAACGCAGCCGAAGAAGCAGTCGAAAGCACAGCAGAAACCTCAGTTACCGCAGTTGCAGTTGGAGTTGCCGTTTCCGTCCCCGTCCCCAGAAGAAGACTACGAAAGTCTTTCGCTGAGACGGTTGAAGGCGATCGGCAAAGACAGGAAAGTGCGGGGCTACGCGCGCATGAAGCGACCGGAAATTCTGGCGGCTCTCAGACAAACTGACGGTCAATAAAACGCTAATTGCTAATAGTTAAAAACTAATTATTGAGTGCTAGATCGCGTTTTTGGGCAAAAAGCGCGATCGGGGTTTCATGATAGTCTTGGGCAGAGATATGAAAAGCTTGCTAAAATAGACACACAACCTCTTACTCCTCACCCAGCAGCCATGTCCGCAACCGCAGAATTAGCTACTACCCAAGAGATACTAGAACAAGAAATACCAGAAAATGTTATCTTTCCGCCCGGCGATTTATACAGTGACGAACCTCCCGTGGAAACAGAACTGGATCTCCGACAAATAATCCTACTCCTCAACTGTCTAGAATGGCTGTGGCGAGATAGAAATGATTTCTATGCTGCTGGAAACCTCACCCTTTATTACTGTTCCAAGCAACTCAAATCGAAGGACTTCTGAGGCTCAGACTTTTTTGTGGCACTCGGAAGTGAACGTAAAACTCGGAAAAGCTGGGTAGTTTGGGATGAAGAGGGAAAGTACCCCAATATCATCGTTGAAATCTTGTCGCCCAAAACAGCGGATATAGACAAAAACTTTAAAAGACAACTCTATCAAGATACTTTTCGCACTCACGACTACTTTTGGTTTGACCCAGAAACTTTAGAATTAGCTGGGTTTCATTTAGTTGACGGGGAATATGAACCAATTGCACCGAACGAATTCGGGCATCTGCGGAGTCAGCAGCTCGATTTGAGTCTCGGAATTTGTGGCGAAAAATTGCGTTTCTTTACAGCAGAAGGAGAGCTTGTTTCTACTCCTGAAGAGGTTGCAGAAAGGGAGACTGAACGAGCCGACGAAGAGGCTCAACGAGCCGGACAAGAAGCTCAAAGAGCCGATCGCCTGGCCGCGAAACTGCGAGAATTAAATATTGATCCCGATACAATCTAGCGATCGCCCTTTCATTCAATTTTCCTGTATTGTAAGCTGGTTTAGGCGATCGCATATCCCGTATGCTGCCGAACGTGATAGGGATGAAACCCCAAAACAATCTTGTCTTTAGGCACTCCTAATTCTACAAGTTCTGCGGTAATTCCAGTTTCTATACCATCTTGTTGAATCCAAATTTTGCCGTCCCTAATTTCCACATGAACGATACACCCATGAATTCTTTGAGGCCCTTGCCAACCTTCATGTATCAGTAAAAAATTGTTTTGTTCGCGGTCAACAATAACGCTGTTTTTTACTTGCCCGTATGGGTAAGGAATCTGGGCATAACTATCTAATATGTTCTCAATAAATTGGCGATATTCATCTAGTTTATCCATCTGACAATTATCTACTTTGATGAATCAAAAACAATTAATTTTAGTCTTTTTTTTCAACAAAAGTTGCCCCAGTGGCTCAGAGAAAATATCTAGATAAACTTCTTCCCGAACAGCCAGATATATATTCCGTTCTGGTTCCGAAAGCTCTAAGATATCTTCGTAGACAATATACTGTCCCAAAGCTTCTTCTAAGTCATGAACGGGTGAAATACTCAAAAAACTTTTTACTTATACAGCAATTTTGCGACCTTGCTTTTCGGCAGCAAGTATTTTTTCTGCACCCAAATCGACGTAGAGGGAACGAGCGCCAATTTCTAGGGTTAGCGGATCGTTTGTTATCGTCCAACCGTCTTTTTCTAGAGCTGTTCTGACAGTATTGTGGTAGATGTCTTTTGCTGGCATATTC
Source organism: Microcoleus sp. Pol12A5 (assembly GCF_036701435.1). Lineage (NCBI taxonomy): Bacteria > Bacillati > Cyanobacteriota > Cyanophyceae > Oscillatoriales > Microcoleaceae > Microcoleus > Microcoleus sp. Pol12A5. Next base: position 4,624 of record NZ_JAUBQU010000032.1, on the reverse strand, counting down.
TAAGCTTAACCATCAAATCTTACCCTAATTATAGAATAACACAAGACTTTTGAAAACTGATAGCTCATCAATTCAAACTACTTATTGCCGCGTGTATCGGTGCTTCACCCCAATCGGAAAATACTCTGCATCGCCCATCTCCGTTAATGTCACCACAGGTAACTGATATTCTGGCGGAACGTAATTAGCAAATTCGCTGTTTAGCCGCCGCAATTGCGCGAGAATTGAAGATGCGATCGCCTGCTGCATCTCCTCGTCGCCCTCCACCCCCGCTGCTAATTCCACAACCACCGATAAAAACCGATTTTGATCCGCATCTTCCTTGACTTGCAGTACAAATTTTCCCGTCACCCATTCCCGAATGGTGGGAACTTCTAAACCTACGGTGACATTTTCCGGGTAAATGTTGGCACCGAAGTAGGAAACGGTAAAGTGCGATCGCCCGAATACATAGACAAAGGGCAAGCAGCGAATTCCTCTGGGGAACTCAGAAACTTTCATACCTGCTTCTTGCTGCAAACGTGCCACAGGGTTAAATCCCCATTCTGCCAAAAAATTGAGCATTGCTTCGTAACAAATTAAACCGCCGTTATCCGAGATGTGATAGCGTATTAGCGGGATGCCGTTGTCGCCAGAAAATAACAGCGTGCCGTCATTATTCACTTCAAAAAAGCGGCTTTTCGGATCGTACTGCACCAGCGTTGGCAACCGCGATTCCCCGAATAAATTGCGTGCTGCTTCCGGGTTGTTGGCTAAAAAGCGGCGGATGCAAATGCTCAGCGGTGTCTCGTTGCCCAAAACGCCGGCATCCGCAGTACCGTAAAGGCTCGCAGAGTTGTAATATAGATTGTCAGAATTAGTGCGATCGCTCACCAAACTCCGCCATTCTTCGCTAAACACTTCCCCCGCAAACACCATCTTAATTCGGTATTTTTGCCACTCCACACCCCCAGAAATTCCGCTATCAATCACATCCTTGATAAATGGCGGATATCCCAACAAAACTACTTGCTCAAAATGCTCCCCAAGTTCCTGCACAACTCTGAATATTTCAGTCTTATTATTCCCAGGCGTCACAACTGTAACGGGATAGCCCTTACTCGCTATATAGCGGCAGCAATTTGCCGTGTACATTCCGCCTACCCAAGTTCCCAACGCAAAGCAAATGACAGCTAAAGTTGAGCAATTGTCGGCGTAAAAACTGTCGTGAAATATTTGTTCAAAACGAGTTGCAATTTGCAACTCGTCGCTGATAAAACGCGGCCAAAATGTCGGGTTTCCTGTCGAACCCGATGAAACAGCAATGAAATCGCAAGTTTCTAATTTGCCTTGGTGGCACAACTGAGGTAGTGGGTGACAGCGTAAATAATTCTCTTTGGTAATTAGGGGCAATTTTTGGAAGTCTTCAAAGGTTTGAATTGAGGCGGGATTGATGTTATGTTCAGCTAGGAAAGTCTGGTAAGCTGGTACTGTGGCAGCGACTTTTTGGAAAAGCGCGATCGCCCCGGCTTCGGCAACTCGATTCTGCTGGTGTTGCAATCGTTCCTCAAGCGGCGCCCTCAAAAACTCTTCAAACGCCCCAATTGCTCGCTGACGCTGTTCTGGCTGCATGATTTGCTCCTTAAAATGCGTATTTTGCACCTCGATCGCTCAAGATTCCATTAGTAGCGCGGCGCGACCGGATGGCACATTGGGCTGGACACTCAAAATTTGAACACATTTTGAGGTCGATCGAAAATATGGCGCAGTGGATAAACTTCCATAGCACGAAACCGCTGTTTTCACAATAACCACAGGGGATAGCCAAGCTGCCGATCGACTAATAAACACTGACACACTATGGCAAGATTAATTCAGCGATCGCCCAAAATCCTCAGTCTCAGTCAAGCGTGAAAATCCGACGCAGCAAGTTCCAATGAACAATCCCATCTACCCCGGCATAACTCTCAACAACCACTACCGCATCGTCCGCGAATTGGGACACGGAGGCTTCGGGCGCACCTACCTCGCTGAAGATGCCCACCGATTTAACGAACCCTGCGTTTTAAAAGAATTTGCGCCCCAAGTACATGGAAGTTACGCTTTACAAAAATCCGAGGAACTGTTCGAGCGGGAAGCGGGAGTGCTCTACAAGCTGCAACACAATCAAATCCCCCGCTTTCGCGAACTCTTCCGCGTCAGTATCAGCGATCGAGGCTACCTATTTCTCGTCCAAGACTACGTTCCCGGTCAAACCTACCGCTTTTTGCTCGACGCCCGCAAGCGTCAGGGTTTGCGGTTTATAGAAGCAGAAATCAATCAACTGCTGCTGCAGATTTTGCCCCTGCTCGAATACATTCACTCTTTGGGAGTGATTCACCGCGACATCTCCCCGGACAACCTGATTCTGCGGAGTTCTGACGGGATGCCCGTGCTAATCGACTTCGGCGGAGTAAAACAAGTCGCCGCTACCGTAGAGTCTCTTTTCGCTGAGGCTAACGGCGCTCCCGCCCCCGCGACTCGCATCGGCAAGCTCGGCTACGCTCCCGTCGAACAGATGCAGATGGGAATCGTCTATCCCCACAGCGATTTGTACGCTCTGGCGGCCACGGTTTTGGTGTTGCTGACTGGGAAGGAACCGCATCAGTTGCTCGACAGTCAGACGCTGAATTGGAACTGGCGGGCGGAATGTTCTCTGTCTCCGAATTTGTCCCTGGTGCTGGATAAAATGCTTGCTCAACAGCCGAGCCAGCGTTACTCCTCGGCTCGCGAGGTAATGCTCGCTCTCTCCGGCAATCCGCCTTTACAGCCACCTTTGCCACCCGCCCCGGATTTTGGGATCGCGCAGCCGCCGGATCTCTCCCCTATACCCGTGCCCGCCCCCGCGCCAAAACTGCCGGGAACTCCGGTGCGAGTTGCAGCTATTGGCAATCAGCAAAAAATGCCTGCTTGGAAAATGGTTTTGTTGGTGGTGGCGGTGCTCTCAACTATGGGGGGAGTTGGCTGGTTTGCGGGCAATTCTTTGTTAAATCTGCAATCAAAAGTACAGAAAGTTCCCCAGCCTCCCAACCCGAAGCAGCAGCAAGAAGATGCTTTGCAAGATCGCTTTGTCAAGCTCAAAATTGACGATCGATTCTATAGCGGTTACGTCAACCTTGTGGACGAGACTTTTTATGCCAAATACCCGGAATTGGGGGGACGATTGTTAAAAGAAGGCGAGGAAGATCGCCAGTGGCGCGAAAGGTGGCAAAAAATCGGCGACGAGTTGCTCGATAAGCTGGAAAATCTCAGCAGCAATGCTAGAGCGCGGTTGGGTACTTACGACACCGCCGATATCGATCGCTGGAAAACTGAGGTTAACAAGCTGAATTTGAGCAGTCGGGCTTTGTACGATTTGGCCGATGCTAGGTTCTTTTATTGGTTTCCAGAACAGCCGCGCGATCGCAATCTCATCGGTTTGCCGATCGGACAAATTTGGCAAGCAATTACCGCCGACGAACTCGAAGCCTTACAAGCTGGAGCAACTATCGAAAGCGTTGAATTTGACCGCCTATCGAAGAGCAAACGCCTCACAGGCAATCTCAAACCCGGAGAAGGGAAAGCTTACATTGCCAGGTTCGCTCAAAATCAAACTTTGCGCGTGAATTTGCAAGCACCGCCCAAATCTACTCTACTGTCAATTTATACTCCGGGGCGGACAAAGGGCGCGCGAGCTTTGCTGGAAGATGCAGAGGGGCTTAGTTGGTCTGGATTGCTGGATGATGCTGGTTATTATGAATTCGTGGTAGTTTCTCAAGCATCTGAGCCGATCGCTTACGAGTTGAACCTGACGGCGGAATAACTGCTATTGACCGAAAGCATCCAGGATACAAGCCCCCGGATTCATCCGTCCAGAAATAAAAAACCTGTATCCGATAAAGGATTCCCCGAATTTATCCGTGGGCTCAATGCTAAAATCCAAAATCTAAAATCTAAAATCTCAAATCGGTTGACGCTCTCGATCCACCCAGGCAATAATAAGGTAATACCAATCAGATAAGTTGTCGGGTTCAAACAAAGAATATGCTGAGATTCGCGATCGTAGCTTTAGTGACTTTGGGATTAGTATTAGTGACTGCACTAGGTTTACATCCGGCCAATGCAACAGTCAGCACTCCCGAATTTTATGCTTGGAACTTTGCCTCTGTAGGCAGTAGCGAGCTGGTTTGTAAAAAGACAGTGGTAGTTCCGCAAGACCTGATTATTCCGTCATCATCAATGCACCCTGTCAGTATTACTTCGGCAATTGTAGATGAAAAGTTTTGCGCGAATTCCACTAAGCCAGTGAATTAATAAAGTGGATAATATGATGTCTGGTTATACAACCATAATTAAATTCTTCTTCAGTCGATATGAGATTTGAGATTTACTTTACAGATGAATCTGGAAGCTTGAACTTTAGTCTCAAATTGTTATCTCTCCCCGACTGTTATGCTTCGCAGCGATCCATTTTGGGGCTGTGTCAGGAGGTACCGTCCTGATTCATCCATCGAGAGAAAACAAAAATCCTAAGTACAAACACGGGCTAATTAAGTAGGTCGGGCTGAAAAGACTGAAGTATGTAAAGATAGGTAAACGAGGCAACAGTTATAGCTAGGTAATGAGT
>NZ_JAUBQU010000305.1:0-1184 GCF_036701435.1 Microcoleus sp. Pol12A5 | reverse complement strand
CGCCGACTATTACTGGTTCTTTGGGTCAAGCCAATAATTACAGCAGCGTCAGCGACCTGATCGCACAATGGCCCAATGCCGCGCAGAATCAAGGCATCAAACTGTCTGGGATAGCTTTTGACGGCGTGGAAAGTGACGACCTCAACCCTACTGCCATCAGCAACCTCACCTTAGCAAGCAACGAAAACCCTAAAAGCTGGTTGAGCTACGGAAGTACCGGCGGTATTGGCGTCCCGTCCTCTTACGATGGTTGGTTCACCGACGCCAAGAAAATTCGGGCGGAAATCAACCACAACCCCAACACCAATCAATCTCAGACGCTGAAGGTGAAATGGGCAGATAACCAAGACATTACTAGCACTACGATCGACCTCAGTGGATTGAGTCCCAAAACAAGTCCTGGTTTGGGCGATCAGGGCAATGAAGTTGGTTTGCTGGAAATCTTTAATAATGGGGTTCGGGTACCGGCCACCAATTTTAAGATCGCTCGCCTCAACGCTCCGAGCGCTCCAAAACCCATTACAGTGTCTTCAGATGGAGTGACTTTCATTGGCGATCGCACCGATGGCAGTTTTAAATTCCAGATAGTAGGAGACTCTCTCGGCGGCGCTACTTTTGACGAACTGCGGTTCTCCACTAAAGCCTACGATAGCCCCACCGCTGCCTACACCGCCACCTCCTTCAAAAACGACGGTTCCGACTACCTAGTGCGAAAAATTGAATATCAAGGGATTTCTAATGTGACGCCGACGCCGACGCCGACGCCATTTGACAGTCTCACGGGGTCTATTGATACTACCGCTGTGCCTCCGACTTTCTTCTTTTACGGTTCGCCTCCCGATCCTATTGCTGATGGTGGTTCTGGAGTTGTTACGATTAATCGGACTGGCAATACTTCGGTTTCGGCTTCGGTGGACTATTTGATTGTTGCCCCTGGTGGCGGTCAACCTGCGAACAACGTAGACTACAAAATTAGTCCATTTGCTGTGAATCCTTCGTCCGGCACGGTGAACTTTAATCCGGGTCAAACTAGCGTTACTCTGACAATTAACAATCTTCCCGGTTTGACTGGTGGGGTGGTGAATTTGGGCTTTGGGTCAGGTTCGATTGGCGCTCCGGCATCGACTGCAATTACTCTGCTTTAAGGCTGTTAGTAGGGCAAGGAATCCTTGCTCTACTAATAT
>NZ_JAUBQU010000304.1:0-1185 GCF_036701435.1 Microcoleus sp. Pol12A5 | reverse complement strand
TAAATTCATAAGCGCCAATATCAACGATCGCACTTCCGTTATTATCACCATCTTGAGGGCGAGTCACACCGCGCTGATCCGTAGCCGGCGCGCCCGCACCAGTACCGGTATCAATTGCCGGACTTCCTGTTAGCAGCGGCAGGACGAAAGCGCCGTTAATATTTTCCAAAGGGCCCAGTAAGGGGTCTGCGATCCTCACATTTGCCGTAACATTACTATCATTAGGATCTCCGGTCGTCAGTTTAGCGGGAAATTGAAGATTGTTTCCCCCGTCGACGAGCTCCCGTCCAGTGTGCTGCCTAGTTTTAAAAGAGTTACTTGCCGTATTCCTATCAAAAATCGAATTCTTGACAGTAATTGGCGATTTCACCGGATCGTTAAAAGTAGCAATACCTCCCGAAAATTCAGCGGTATTCTTAGCAAAAGTCGAATTAACGATGTTAGTCGAAAAGGAATCTCTGTTAGCGACCAGCATTCCTCCGCCCTGCTTAGCAGCGCTGTTGCCGGAAAATGTACTGTTGACAATGCTGATATTTCCATTCTCTCCCGACCACAAACCGCCCCCATTATCTTCAGCTTGGTTATTAGCAAAAGTGGAGTTTGTGACAGTAAGATCCATATTACCGTGACGAATTGCGCCTCCGGAACCTCCAACTCCTGCTAGATCCTTAACAGCTTTATTGTTAACAAAAGTGCTATTTTCCAAAACTATCTTATCTTGAAGATAGCCAAATAAAAATCCCGCTCCTCCTTCTCTGGCTCCGATATTGCCATCAAAAACGCTGTTGCGGATAGCAATAGTTCCTGCAACGGGACCGGGGGTTGCATTCGGCCCGGAGGCATTAGCGCCATCGACGTAAACTGCCCCGCCGACGCCTTTCTCTGTGCGGTTGCCGGTGAATTTAGAATTTTCGATCGTCATGCTGCCCAACAGGTTGTTAACAGCACCGCCGTAGCTGCCTTTGTTGTTGGTAAATTCGCTATCTCTGATAGTCAAAACACCGCCGCTTTTAGTGGCGATCGCGCCGCCACCGCGTTCGGTATTGTCCGCTAGCGAACCATCATTGCCGCTAAACTTGGTGTTAATTACATTTGTCGTGCTGCGGAAACCCGTGTAAATGCCACCACCAAAACCGGCAACATTATTATTGACTTGGCAATTTTCTAAAGTTAAAGTGCTGCTAC
>NZ_JAUBQU010000303.1:0-1186 GCF_036701435.1 Microcoleus sp. Pol12A5 | reverse complement strand
CCGAAGTCAGTCCTGATGGTAAGCTCATGGTTACTGTAGAGAGAAATAATACAGCCAAGCTGTGGAGATCGGATGGCAAGCTAATTGGAAATCTGCCAGCTTGGAAAGCACGTATTACAAAGGTATTTTTTAGTCCTGACAGTCAGCTTATTGCTACTGTCAGCGAAGACAATATAGCCAAGCTGTGGAACCATGATGGCAAGTCTATCGGCACTTTGCAAGGTCACACCAAGAAAATTTCAGAAGTTATTTTTAGTCCTGACAGTCAGCTTATTGCTACTGTAAGTTTGGATGATACAGTGAAGCTATGGAATCGCGAGGGTTTACAGATTCAAACAATTGAGAAGTCTAGTGGTAGATTAAATCGACGGACTTCTTCCGATAAAAGTCAAGTAAAATTTAGCCCCGACAGTCAGATGTTATTTGTCCCCAGCAATTACAATGACGTGCAACTCTGGGGTCGAAATGGAAAAGTGATTCCAACCCTCAAGGGGCATGATGGGCTAGTTTATAACGCGATTTTCAGCCACAACAGTCAGATTATTGCTACCACGACTTTCGATAGCAAGGTGAAACTTTGGAGACGGAATGGGGCTTTGATTACCACTTTACCGCAAAACTTCTATGAAGTTGATGTCAGTTTTAGCCTTGACAGCCAACTGCTTGTTTCAGTTAAGAATTCTAGTATTGTCCAACTTTGGGGTATTGACGGGAAAGAAATCGCGACTCTGGCAAATAATAGCGATGATTCTCCTAAAATTAGTTTCAGTCCTGACAGCGGAACCGTTATATTGATAGCTAAGGATAACGTCAAACTTTACAACCGAAAAGGTGGGCTAACGGGAACTATAAAAAATGACGGGGATGACGTTCCTACAATTAGGGTTAGTCAAGATAGAAGACTAATTGCTTCTGTCGATCGGAATAATGTAATAAAGCTTTCGAGTAGTAATAATGGCAAGCTGATCAAATTCCTGAAGGGACATCACAGTAAAATTACTTTAGTCAATTTTAGTCCAAATAGTAAGATGCTTGCCACCGCAGACAAAGATAATACTGTCAAGCTTTGGGAGAGCGACGGTACACTGCTTCTAACGCTTAAGGGACATGGGAACCGGGTTGAAAGTGTGCACTTTGGAGCGGATGGCAAGACATTTGCTGTTTCCGGTGTTGAAGATGTGGTGCA
>NZ_JAUBQU010000031.1:0-62154 GCF_036701435.1 Microcoleus sp. Pol12A5 | reverse complement strand
TCCTGGCACATCTTTAGATGAACTCATCTGTGCCTACTGCGCTCAATAGTGTCTCTTTTTTATTTGAAATGACTATAGCTTGCAGCCAATACTTCTCGGTTAAGGTCTAAGCGTTACTGAGAATAGAAAAATGAAGCTCCTGGCGCTGAGTCCCAATACCTAGATAAACAGGTTTTTTGGACAAAAACTTGGAGCGAGGCTTTTTAACAACGCGGGGATTATTTCGACGCTGACGTTTTGGGAGCTTTTCATCTAAAATCTCGTGGCTTAGCCATGGAAAAAAAAGGGAGTTGAGATGCCTCAATATCTTGAAAATTAGGAATTGCCCGCCTAATCACATTCAAAGTACCAGTAAAGCCAATCCGTAATGGTGAAATTCTCGCTGTTTCTGCCGCTTGAAACATTAAATAACGGATGCACTAATGTCCGAGTAGCCAGCCATAAATTTCTTGAACAACTTCGCGAGGCTTGAGAGAACTAATGAGAGTTTTGCGAGATAAAAGATGAATTTTAAGTTCATCAATGGTACTTTCTATTTCCCATCTTTGGTGGTATTTTGCTGCTAACAATAAATATGGCAAGACCGTTAAATACATTAAACTCGCAATCATACGATAAGTTTTTGGATCTGAACCCGAGTCCATTGTGTACTCAATGATTCTGATTTTAATCTTTATTGCACCTTGTTTACGAGATTTACCATGGGGATTTATCCAACTTAAATAAGAGCCATCTTCTCACACTTGTTCTACCTCAAACTTGACATGGGCAGGTAATCGACCTCAGTAGTGACAAGATTGTTTAATTGTCGCATTGACCATTTTATAAGAGTGCAATCCTCTATCCCACATCAGCAGCATTCCCTCCGTAACTGACCGGAGGAGTTTTTGAACGCGCACCCGCTCCTCAATACGATATGGACATATCAACCCATCAACAATTAGATGAGTTCCTGTTTCTACCAGTAGCACTAATCTGACTTTTGGAAAAGCTGCTTTAGTCCCAGGTCCTGTTCCTGGATACCCAAAAACTCTCGCATTACCTGGACTATCTGGGACATCTATCACTGTTCCATCTACTGCCATGACTCGTAATCCACCCAAAAAAGCCCCATTTCTTTGTGGTGAAGCCATTGGATGAACGATTAGCTCAAATAACTGAGTCATTACTCTACATCCAACTCGCACCCCGTGCTTCACTTATTGAGGAACTACTTGGTACTTGCCAATACTCTCCTAACTGAATCCACTTCATGCTTAAACCATGAACGAGATTTTTGAGAACTGTTCTCATTGACACCGATGACCACAAACTCATGGCAATCACCAAACCAATCGCCAACTCAGATGGTAGTTTTCTTTGGCGCTTTTGCTGGCTATGAGTCTGACCAATTGCTTGTTGAATCGCTTCGGATCGTATTGCTGTTTCTAGTGCCTTCAATACGGATGCTGCTTCGATAATTGGAGTGATTAAGATAAATTCTTTTAGTGGCATCGATTTTACCCTCACCGCTCCACAAATTAATACCAGTTTACTTGATTTGGCGCTTAACCGAGAAGTATTGAGAGGCATCTAAGTTTTACCGTCACTTTCGATAGAATTTTTTTTGGCTGTCCCGCCCGCCCGAAAAATAAAATTTAGATGCCCAACAGCTTATTATCCATAGGGCAAAGCACACGGCACCTTACCCTCGGCCTACTATCTCGCGATCTATCCTCTCTCCCCGACGATCGATCCCAAATAGCCGTTGCTAAAATTCACCACTCATGTATGACTTGACTGCTGTCACGATCTACGCGAAACTTTACATACAACTGATGTATTGCTTCTACATATTAATAAGTTCTGTTAAGTTGTGACTCAAAACCTATCAATTGGTCAAAATTGATATAGCGCTTTGTCAGTCAGCCAACTCTCAAGAAGCTACTTCAGGAGGCATCGTCCCTGGCTTGCTGGTGTCGGTGTCTGTTCTCAATATTCCTATTCAGTCAGCCCGAATTATGGAAACACTAGAGTTTGTGATCTATCCAGATGGTCGCGTACAGGAAACAGTCACCGGCATTGTCGGTGCTTCCTGTGCTGAGGTAACGGCTGCAATTGAAGCTCAGCTCGGCGTGGTGCTTCACCAAGAGTCAACCTCTGAATATTTCACGCAAGCGCTGCATCAGTCAGCCGAAGCGACGGCCCAAGTGGCTTTTAGCGATTGGTAATTTTTGTTGTTGAGTTCACTTAAGTTTTTTTGGAACCACCATGTCACATTTTAGCCAAATTAAGACCCAGATCCGCAATTTGAATTCTTTGGAAGCTGCTTTAACTGACTTGGGTATCGACTGGAAGTCGGGCCCGACTGAGGTGCGTGGCTATCGCGGTCTCACCAGCACCGCTGAGGTCGTGATTGAGCAAAAAAACGGCTACGACGTAGGTTTTAGCTGGAACGGGACTGAGTATGAATTGGTGGCTGACTTGCAGTTTTGGCAGCAAGCTTGGTCTGTAGACCGTTTTCTGAATAAGGTGACTCAGCGCTACGCTTACCATACTGTGGTGAATGAAAGCGCTAAGCAGGGTTTCCAAATTTCTGAGCAAAAGCAAAATCAAGACGGTTCACTCCGCTTGGTGGTGCAACGCTGGTGCGCTTAATAATTTTTCGAGATTTTTGCAATCTTGTCTCATCAAAGTCCGCTTTCGCGGACTTATTTACTATTGTGGGGGTCTAAATGTCTGAGCTTTCTGGACTCGGAATAGATACAGCAAGCGATCGCTCTGGTTTAGAGCCGGAGTTGGGAGGTTTTTTGCGGGATGCGCCCGATCGCTCTGGTTTGGAACCGGAATTGGGCGGTGTGTTGCGCCAAAAAGGTGTCTATGTTGATGAGATTACCTGCATTGGCTGCAAGCACTGCGCTCACGTTGCTCGCAATACTTTTTATATTGAACCGGATTACGGTCGATCTCGCGTAGTGCGACAAGACGGGGATTCTGAAGATTTGATTGCTGAGGCGATCGACACTTGTCCGGTGAATTGCATTCACTGGGTTGATTACACCGAACTTAAGAATCTGGAAGAAGAACGCAAGAATCAGGTGATGCCAGTCGTTGGTTTTCCGGTGGATATGGCGATGGTTCAGGCCGGTGTTCGCCAGCGACAAAAGAATAAGTTGCGCGATCGTAAGTTCAAAGGTAGCCCTTGAAATCCCCAATTCCCATCCGCAGCTTGAAACCTGTGGCTCAAACAACAAAAACAGCCCGCGCGGGCTGTTTTTTGTATACATTGTATAGCCAACATTATTTGAGAGGATGGTGTTCAGCGAGAATTTTCTCAACTCTAGCTTCGTCGATTCTGGCAGTTAATGTTGTTGCCTCGTTGTTATCGCGAATGGTTTTTGCTAAAGTAAAAGACGAGCCGACTGAAAAAGTTAAACCCATACCCATAAAAGCTTTTTGCCAGGGATCTACCTGTAAATAAATGATACCTACAGTAGTTGCAGAAATGGCAAGAATAAAAGAAAGCCAGCACTGAAGTATCCAAGCATTAGTATCTTTTTGGCGTATGATTTGTTTCTGCATAGTGCCTCTAAGTCAAATATATCTTTTGGTTCATTAACTTAAAGAATAGATAGCGTGAGTGAAGCGGTCAGGAGAGGAAGGGACAGTTTCGATAAGTGAACAGTGCGATCGGGCTTTTTACTAAATATTTCAACGGTGTAGGTAGGGTTTGAGTCTCAAAGAAGACTCGCAGCGAGTGGACAGTTTAAAAACTCCACTAACGAAAGCTTGTTTTTTCTCAAAATAGCGTAAAGTGCGCTGAAGAGCACCATACTTCTTCCAATCGGCCCTATACAGCGCTTTCAACCGCCGAATCTTATCTACTTCGTTGGTGTAGCCCCAGTTTCAAGAGACTGTTGGCGAATTAAAAAAGGGTGAAACCAAACATCCCATAATCATGGAAACAAACGATGATGAGGCAGAAGGAAAAAGAGCGGAAAAACGACAGACAGGGGGCAAGCCAATCTGAATGTGGTGCCAAAATGCCCACATTCTTGACAGATTCATCGCAGCGGCAGTCACAATATGTTGCAGACGAGTTGTGGCAATACCCATATAACGAGCCTCACGCAAACCAAAAACACGAATTCCTTGAAATAGCGAACTTTCAACACCAGCCCGTAGGGCATAACGCTGCTTAAACTCCTGGGTATGTTGTCTAGCCCTACCTTTGGCTAGAGCTTCGCTTCCGCTTCATAAAGAGGTTGAGGTATGAGAGTCAGAACACGAACCCTAGCCGGTGAATGAGTACATTGAGAGCGAACAGAGCAAGCCACGCAATCGGGCAGACGTTCACGGACTTGAATCACGGGATAGCCATAGTTATCCGAGCATTGATGCCAGGATTTGCTGATGTGGCATTGCCGACAAGTAGCATGGCGATGCTCCCAATCAACGGTAAAACAAGAAAGCTCAAAGCCCAGCTTGGCTTTTTCTTGCCAACTTGAGTTGGAGGGTACAGGGCCAAGGAGTTCAAGGCCTAATTGAGTCTCACTTGTGAGCAAGTGTTGAGCATCAACATAAGCTGTATCGACAATATGTTTTTGTGGTAACAGGTGTTTATCAACTAAAGCTTGATGAATCACCTGAGTCATTTCGACAACTCCAGTAGTTGCGGGTGTCGTTTCCATATTGGTAATTAAATGAGGCAAATCTCGATCGCAAGTTTCTGTAAGATTTACTGTATAACCTGTCCAATTAGTATCTCTTTTTGTCCGATTGCGAGCCTCGATATCGTAAGGCGAAGTAATTAACTGCTTGTGGGGCGGTAAATCATCGGCTTCTGGCCAATAAACTTTACCTTTGCACCACCCATATTACTGTATCCAGGCACAGCGTAAAATTTCTACCGCTTTGAGCTGGCGCAACCATTCAGGACTCAAGGGGTCATACAAAGCTGACAACAAGTGATGACCATCATCGCTAATAGTCAATGCCAATCTGTGTTTTTCAGTTTCAGATTTCGGCAAGCGATATTGCTCAAATCTCGTGCCATAACGCTCAGACCAATCCTGATTGACTAATGTTAATAACCATTCATCGGCAACAGTTGCTAACTGATTTAAGGCCTGACTTAAAGTTTCTCCAACGCATTCTAGGCGGTTCATTTTCCGAAGGGTTCCGATGACATGAGTCAAATCACTTCTGGCTTTCCCTCTAGCTTTGAACCCTCCTCTATCTTGAAAATGTGCTAGCATTTGAGCTGGTAATTGACTTTCAGGTCCTGCTGAAATTAACCGACTTATCCATTCACTTAAAACTTAATTATCAAAACCACTATCAGTAATTTCTAATCGAATAAGCATATTTCCAATTTCTACGGCTTCTGACAGTCGCTTATCGGTCAGTCAATCACTCTGCAAATTGGATAACACTGATGAATGCTAATTATCTAGGTGATAAAGCAATTTAACCGCAGTCAGCTCGAAACAAGGTAATAAAGTCAGCATCTAAATACAATACTCCTAATTCGTCGCGCATTTTCATATAGGTATTGCCTTTGAGAAAGGAGGTTCGTGCTACGGAGGCGGTCATTTCTGGAATCAAGGACCTGTCACGAGGGTGAAGAGTAATAATAAATAATTTAATATGGTGCGTGATTACACAATCATTCTGCCTATTCATGACGGCGATATCTGAGAGGTTTGATCCCTCAGATATTCGCCAACAGTCTCTTTCAATCGCTACTACACAAACAAAGTCCGCCTTCGCGGGCTCAAGAAATCTAACCCGCGAAGGCGGGGTTTCGTCTGTGTAGACGCGGTTTCAACCGCCCTGTGTATGAGGCGCAATCAAACAGATGCAATCCGACGCTCGATCGCATTATAGAATCGATCGCCAATCTCACTCATCCCAACCTCAATTAACGCTTGATTGTCAGCACTAAAAACCCGAAAAGCTGATTCAGCCCCGCCAACTAAACCAATTTTCTGCCACATTTTGGTCAAATGTTCTTGCAGGTAAGACTCCCAAATTTCTTGATTTTTCGGCGCGACTGAAACTACAATGCAGTTGCCCATTTCACCAAACAAAATTTCATCCCAGCGGCTGACACTTGCTGAATTAAAACTGAGATGAATTTCGGCACCCATTTTAGCAGAGATACAGGATTCCGCGAGGGCGATCGCAATTCCACCTTCCGCACAATCATGGGCAGAACCTACCCAACCTTGCCGAATTCCATCACGACAAACCGATTGCACTTTTCTTTCTAACTCAAAATCTATCCTTGGCGGTTTCCCAGCTACAATCCCGTGAATTGCAGCTAAATATTCCGAACCTCCGAGAGTAGGAGAAGTTTGGATTTTTGAGCTTTCAGATGGAAGTTCTGAGTTTTGAGATGATTCACCAATTCCCAGCACATAAATTAAATCACCTTTCTTTAGCCAAGCTTGACCGCAAATCTTCTTCAAATCGGGAATTAACCCCACCATTCCGATTACCGGAGTTGGATAAATTGGTTGAGGATTCCCCTCCGCATCAACCGTTTCATTGTAAAGAGAAACATTGCCGCCAGTAACAGGCGTTCCCAACTCCCGACAAGCATCAGCAATCCCGCGACAAGCTGACGCTAACTGCCAATATCCGATCGCCTTTTCGGGACTGCCAAAATTCAAATTATCAGTAACTGCGAGAGGTTCAGCACCCACACAACTTAAATTTCTCGCTGCTTCCGCTACGACTGCTTTTGCACCTTCATAAGGATCGAGATAAACATAACGAGAATTGCAATCAACCGTTGCAGCAACTCCGGGAATCATTCCCAGGGGCGCTTGCTTCTTGCTAAGGGGGGGAGAAACTTTTGGAGTTTCCCTACCTTGTGCCTTTTTAAATAGAGGAATTACCTCTTCTTCCTGTTTGCTTTCAGAAGCTAGAGAAATAGCATTTTCTCTCTGTAAATCTCCCTTAGCAAGGGGGTGTACTTCTAGCCCGTTACCAAGGGAAGATTGGCAGGGTTCTAGCGGACGCAATCTGACAACCGCAGCATCAGCGCCTCCCGGTAAAACAACAGTATTGTTTTGCACTTGATGGTCGTATTGGCGATAAACCCAGCGTTTAGAAGCGATGGTGGGAGTATCTAAAAGCGTCAGCAAAATCTGATTCCAAGTTTGGAAATTACCGTTAATTTCGATACCTGTAACTGTGGATTGTGGCAGGGAATCCGCCGTCCATTCCCATGCTTTTTTAGCATATTCGGGCGGCTTTGTCAACAATTCTCGGTGATAAATTGGCGTGTTATCTGCCAAAGCAGTTGCAGTAATTTCGGCAGCGATTTCGCCTTTAAATAGAATTCGGACGATCGGCTCTTCGATGACTGTCCCTGCTACTACGGCGTGCAATCCCCATCTGTGGAAAATATCGATTAATTCCTGTTCGCGTCCTTTTTGGGCAACAAACAACATCCGTTCTTGGGATTCCGAAAGCAGGTATTCGTAAGGAACCATACCGCTTTCTCGAACGGGAACTTTGTCTAAATCGAATTCAATGCCGACGCCGCCTTTGGCTGCCATTTCTGATGTCGAACAGGTGATTCCGGCCGCACCCATATCTTGGGCGGCGACGACTGCACCGGTTTTGAATGCTTCTAAACAAGCTTCAATTAAGGATTTTTCTAAAAATGGATCTCCTACTTGGACGGCAGGGCGATCGTCCATTGATTTGTCGGTCAATTCTGCACTGGCAAAACTTGCTCCTCCCATGCCATCTCTGCCAGTAGTTGAACCGACGTACAGGACGGGATTTCCGATGCCCGATGCCCCAGATTTTACGATTTCTTGAGTTTCCATTAAACCCAAGGCCATCACGTTAACTAATGGGTTGCCGGAATAAGCAGGATCGAAGTAAACTTCACCGCCAACTGTGGGTACTCCGATGCAATTTCCATAATGAGAAATTCCCGATACTACGCCTTTGAACAATCTCTGAGTTTTAGGGTCGTCTAAGTTGCCGAAACGCAGGGAATTCAAAAGTGCGATCGGGCGAGCGCCCATTGTGAAGATATCGCGGAGAATCCCCCCGACACCGGTTGCTGCACCTTGGAAAGGTTCGACTGCTGACGGGTGGTTGTGGGATTCAATTTTGAAGGCGAGTTGCAAGCCATCTCCCAAGTCTACGACGCCGGCATTTTCTCCGGGTCCGACTAGAATACGATCGCCCTCTGTGGGAAACTGTTTTAATAGCGGCCGCGAATTTTTGTAACAGCAGTGTTCGCTCCACATGACGCCGAACATTCCCAATTCAGCTTTATTGGGATGGCGACCTAGACGCTGAACGATTTCTTCATATTCTTCAGGTGTGAGTCTTTCACCGGCAATTTGTTCGGGGGAAAATGGGGATTCGGAGATGGGAGACATGGAAACTCGTTATAAACCACAGGCTTTATTCTAAATGCCCTTTGGTTGGTTAATCTAAAATCTATAATCTAAAATCTAAAATCTATAACCCTAGGTCTTTGGGTTGGTTAATCTAAAATCTAAAATCTAAAATCTAAAATCTAAAATCGAATGACTCAACCTCGAAATTTCAATTTTGCCAACCAAAACTTGCGGAACCGTTCTTTTAAAGGGCTTGACTTGTCAGGGGCGAATTTCAGCGGTTGCGACATTCGAGGCTGCAATTTCACTGGGGCGATTTTGAGGGGGGCAAATTTTCAGGGTGTCAGAACCGGACAAAGCCGCAGGCGGGTGAGAAATTTGATTGCTAGGGCTGGGGTGACTGCGGTGACAGTGACGACGGCTGGGGCTTTGATTGGACTGATTGCCGGGGCGGATGCGGGGGCTGTGGCGGTGGCCGGAACCGCTGCTACGGCAATTGCTGCGACTCGGTGCGAGGCTGGGATTGTGGCGGGGGCTGTGGCTGGGGCTGCTGCTGCGATCGGCGCTAGCGGTATTGTGACATTTTTGGGCGGAGATACTATCAGGGGAATTGTCTTATTTTTGGTTTCGGGGGTAATTCTTGGGTTAACTGCGATCGGATTTTTTATCGCTGTTGAACAGATAGAAAAATTGTCGATAACGTCGTTTAGAAAAGCTGATTTAACTGATGCTGTATTCGATCCGGGGGCGGTTCTAGATGCAGATTTTTCCGATGCGCGAGGAGTGCCGTGGTAGACTCAACAATTACTGATTTTTTACCCATTCCCGGAATTCTCGCACTGCTGCGGTTGCGCCTGTAGTTTGACAGCGATCGATAAATTCGTCAACTTTTGCAGTCGGTAGCATGGGGAAAGCCAGAGAAAAATTGCACTCCGCATATTCGCCATTTTGCAATGGATAAAACTTGATGCTTCGTCCGTCGTAACGCCAAATTTCTGGTACGCCTAAATCTGCATATAAATCGAATTGATTTAAGGAACTGCTGGTAATATCAATTTCGAGTGCTAAATCAGGTGGCGGATCTTGAGCAAAGTCTAATTCTGTTCTCCCTCTGACCAGTGCTTCATTCTGGATATAATAACAGGAATCTAGTTCTTTTCCGGCTGCTTTTTTGCGTTTCTTAATAGTCATCGATCCAAAGGGGTTGTACTCTAGATTGAGTTCTTCTATGAGAGTTACAATTAAGCGATCGATCAGCCGGTTGCGATTTTCATGTTCCGGTAGCGGCACCATAATTTCTAATTGACCTTGATGATAAGCAATTCTGGTGGAACGTTTGTTGCCCAGTTCCGCTAACAGGCTTTCATATAATTGCCAACTGATCTTTTGCAGTAAAACTCGCTGTTCGGCGGGCGTTGATATTGTTAGCATTTTACTTGGATTTTAGAATTGGAGAATATTTTAGTTTATCTTTTTTTTGCGAACAGCACAAAAAGTATCTGTCGACAGCTACGGTCATGCGCTACTCTAGTTAATAATAGACTGTGGTCATTAGTCCTTGTTGTATGAAGCTGCGATCGTTCTTTTCTTTCCTCATTGCGGGCGTCTTGGCACTCTTAGGCTTGAGTGCCGGTGGTTTTTACTGGCTGACAACTCAAACTCCCCTGAATTTGCTCGCCGGCGGGCCGACAACTACTCCGGCTGCGGCTGTGTTTGTCTCGAAACAAGCACCTTTGTTAGCATCAATGCTGGTAAATCCCGATCGCCTCGAAGCATTGCGACAAGTTTTTGCCACTCCTGAAGAAAGAAGTCAATCGCACGCAGAATTTGAGCAAATCAAAAAAAGTTTCCTCGCCAATACAGGCCTCGAT
The DNA here is from genome assembly GCF_036701435.1 of Microcoleus sp. Pol12A5. Lineage (NCBI taxonomy): Bacteria > Bacillati > Cyanobacteriota > Cyanophyceae > Oscillatoriales > Microcoleaceae > Microcoleus > Microcoleus sp. Pol12A5. The sequence continues at coordinate 51,929 of NZ_JAUBQU010000031.1, read as the reverse complement.
TACAGTAGAGATATCCAACCTTGGATAGGTGACGAAATTACCCTCGCCGTCACAACGCCAGATTTCGATGGCGACAGCAGGAACGGCCAACAAGCTGGGTTTTTACTGGCCGTTTCCTCCCAAAAGGTCGATCGCAGTCAACAATTTCTCGACTCCTACTGGCGCAAACAATCTCGTGGCGATAAAACAGTGCAGTCGGAAATATATAAAGGCGTGAAAATTAATTATAAACAAGCACCAATAGCAAAGAAAAAATCTGCTTCGCTTTCGCCTTTTAACCCGTTTTCTCTGCCGAATTCAAAGTTGCCATCCAGCTTCGCAACAGCAGCCACCGGCAGCAATTTAAATTCTGGGAATAACCAAAGTTTTGTTTTATTCTCCAATAGCCCGATTGTGATTCGAGATGCAATTAATAACGTTGAATCAGCTAACCTAAATCTCGATAATACCCCGGAATATCAAAAAGCTTTGCAGCAGCTAACTCAAGGCCGAATCGCTTTAGCATTTGTCCATCTCCCGCAATCAGCAGCCGAGCAAAATCCCCAAGTTTCTCTTAATTCTCTCGCAGTTGCTGTCGGAGTCAACCGGCGGGGATTGCTAGCTCAAACTGCTTTAGTGACATCGCGAGAAAACACAGCTTCTCCAACACTCTCGGAACCTGTGCAAGCTTTGCAGTACATTCCCTCAGCCAGTCCTTTCGCGGTCGCCAGCACCGATTTAAGGAATTTTTGGACTGATTTGTCATCGGCGGTGTCCACTAATGCAGAAGTCTCAAAATTAATCGATCGCGCTCTGGCAGATATTCAGCAACTTTGGGGCGTCAACCTGCCGCAGGATATATTTGATTGGGTACAAGGAGAATACGCTTTAGCAGTGCTTCCGAATTCGTCAAACAATGCGGACTGGATTTTTGCCGCCGAAAAATCTGCTGATTCCCAAAAGGCGATCGACAAACTGGATGAAATTGCCCGCAGCAAAGAATACAGCATCGGCAGCTTCACTCTCAGAAACCAGAAAATTACCGCTTGGACGCAGTTGACAACGAGCCAGAATTATGGAAAAGAAAATAATAGAAAAAGTGCGATCGAAACCGAGGCAAAAGGAGTTCGAGCTACCGTCGGCAAATACGAAATTTTTACCACTTCAGTAGAAGCAATGGACGCAGCACTAGAAGCAGCCGAAACAGGCTCTTTAGTTGCCCATCAAGATTTTCAAACCAGCATTGAACCGCTACCGCCATCTAACGACGGCTATTTTTATTTAGACTGGCCCTCCAGCAGAGCAATTTGGGAAAAAAAAATCCCGCTGTTGAGGTTAATTGAACTTTCGGCAAGACCCTTGTTCGACCACTTGCGATCGCTCACTGTCACCAGTACGGGAGAGATCGCAGGAATTCGCAAAGCTACAATATTTATGCGGATGAATTAGTCAAAAGGAAGGAAGAAGGAAGAAGGAAGAAGGAAAAACACGAAACTTGCCCAATTCCCAATGCCCAATTCCCAATACCCAATAACTAAGGACTAAGGACTAATAACTACTGGCTGCTTCACCTTTTTCGGTTGCCCAAAATAAGCTTGAAATACCTCTTTGGCGATCGGGGCCGCGGCAACAGAACCATAACCGCCATTTTCCACAACCACGGCGATCGCAATTTCCGGCTTGTCAGCAGGCCCGAACGCTACATATAAAGAGTGATCCTCCTGTCCAATAACCTCCGAAGTCCCAGTTTTGCCTGCGGTCATCGGAATCGTACCGTCATTCATCCCCTGCCCAGTACCCTCGGCAACCACCGCGATCAGTCCCTCCTTAACCACCTTAATTGTTGAAGGTTTCATCCCTGTATGTACCCGTTTAGTCTCCGCTGTGCCGGTCATAGAAGTCAAAAGATGAGGCTTCAGCCGATAGCCTCCATTAGCGATCGAACTCACCATCACAGCGGCCTCCAAAGGAGTCACTAACACCAACCCCTGACCGATCGACATGGTTACCGTATCACCCGCATACCAAGGTTCTTTATAAATTTTCTCCTTCTCCTCCGGCGTCGGGATTTGACCGTGAGTGCCACCGCCTAGCCCCAAAAGATTCAAATCCGTATCCTTGCCAATTCCTAAGCGGTGTCCCCACTTAGAAATTTGCTCCGGCCCCGTACTAATCCCCACTTGATAAAAAAATGTATTGCTGCTGAAAGCCAAAGCCTCCCGAAAGCCGATGTCGCCGTAACCGCCGCTGTGTTCGTTAAAATCAATTCCCCCCACAGTAATGTAAGACGAAGTACCGAGAATTGAGTCCGGCGAAAATTTGCCCGACTCCAGACCCGCGACGGAAGTCACAATTTTAAACGTGCTGCCGGGGGGATAGCCTTGCATGGCCCGATTCAAAAATGGATTTTCCTGGTCTTGAAGAGTTTGCCACTCATCCTTAGTGATTTTTCGCGTAAACAGATTGGGGTCAAAAGTCGGGTGGCTGGCCATAACTAATACCGCCCCGGTTTTGACATCCAGCGCCACTACTGCTCCCCGGCGGTTCCCCAAGGCTTTTTCGGCTGCTTTTTGCATGGACAAGTCTATGGTTAGCTGCACCGCCTCACCGGGTTTGGGCGGTGTCTCTCCCATCAGCCGCAATTCTTGATTTTGGGCATTTACCTCGATCAGTCGATCGCCCCAAACTCCTGCAATCTTCTTGTTAGAACTCGCTTCTATGCCCATCTGACCGACAATCATCCCCATCGGATATTCAGGATGAGCTTCCAAGTCTGCTGCAGTAGCTTCGCCAATATATCCGATCACGTGAGCAGCCAAACTGCCTTCGGGATAGTAGCGGTTCGCTTCTGGCCGCACTTCCACTCCCCGCATCTGTCCCACCTGTTCTGCTAGTGGCACAAACACTTCTGGCGGCATTGCTTGCTTGAGCCGCACCGGTCTGTAGGATTGAGGATCGACCTCTTTTAATTTTTTTAAAATTTCTTTCGCCGGGATTTTAAGCAGCGGACTCAACTTTTCTGCTGTCGCTTTCCACTCTTCCGGCGTTTGTTCTTTCGGCCACAAATATACCGATCGAGCTAAATTGTTTGCTGCTAGCAAGTTGCCCTTGCGATCGATGATATGTCCGCGATTCGCCGGCATTGGCACTAGGCGAACGCGATTGTTTTCGGCTCGTTCCCGGTGTTGCTTCCCTTGTATCAGTTGCAATTCCACCAGCCGACTAGCGTGCAGGCCCAGCAAACCTGTTGCCACCAGCATTAACACGATCGCCCGGTGTATCGGACGCTCCTGTTTCTTAGGAGTTTCCGCGAGGGTTTTGTCAGAAGAGGGAAATGCTGAGATTGAATAAACTTGTCGTTGCATCATTCTATAGGTAGATGTCAAATCCTAGATTTTAGATTCTTGAATTGTCAATTGTGAAGTATACATCATCAAACCGGGGACAATCGGGCCTTGACTCTTGGGAGAAACGGAATGATCGATCGTTAACTTTTGACTAATCACTAATAGCTCGTAACTCATGACTGCTGACTGCTGACTAATCCCCCAAGCACCAAGAAGTAGCCAGAAAAATCAAGGCCAGGCTCAGCCAATTAGGGAGGTGTAGCCAGCCGGATAGGCTTATAGGTAACAATACCAAGGCCTGTGTCAATAGGGAACCGATCGCCAACAGCAAGGCGAGGAGTATCAAATTTATCATCTTGACACCGTACAATTTCGGATATGAGTGGCTCGCCTGTGGCAGAAATCCGAGTGGCACAAGCGAGCGCGATCGTACAGGGATTGTCCTGATAGACATAAGGAAGAGAAGCCAGGAGGTTTTGAACTAATTTAAAAATTATTCTTCCTCCATAGTTTGTATTCGAGGGGCTGTGATGGGTAAATTCTGAGTTGTGATTTTAAGTTGTGACCGAGGAGTATTGCCATGTTGTATAATCAGCCACCCAATTTCAAAAACGGTGCGCTCTTGGCTGCGATTGCCACGATCGCCGCCCTACCAGTTTTAGCAGAAACAGCCAATTTCGGCACTTTAACTTTATCGCGAGGTTTTGCAGCCCCAACAGCAGTTTTGAGAGGTTCCACAGGCGGATCGTACTCTCTATCTGTGATAGCCAACGCCGATCGCCACAAAAACAAATGTTTGGGTTTTGCCACCCCAACTCCCGACCACATCATAGTCTTGCAGGAAAACTTTTCAAAACTCACGCTCCAAGTCAACAGCGGAGGCAAGGACACAACCTTACTCGTACAAGGCCCCGGTAATGCGGTGCGCTGCGGAGACGATATAGGTCAGAATAAAGATGCTGGCATAGTTGATTCAGACTGGCAAGCAGGCTCTTACAAGATTTGGGTCGGTACTGTCGAACCCGGAGTCAAGTCTAACTATACAATCTCTGTGCAGGAATAGAACGCAGCGACGCTGTGGCATAGCCACAATAAAATGCCGTCAAATTCTACCCCCATCTTCCCATCTCCGAGCGATCCACTGCCCCAATCTCCCACACTCTTAATCTCCCACTACCCAATCTCCCGATCGACCGCTCACTTCTCCCATCCAGTAAAATGTAAAATCGAAAGTGGCGTGTTTAACCAAAATAGGTAACTCCGAAAGTGCTAAAGACTCTTAGAGCTGACTTCAGTATAATTTTCGATCGCGACCCTGCCGCTCGCAACTGGCTGGAAGTTTTGTTTTGCTACCCCGGTCTTCAGGCCCTAGTGCTGCACCGCCTCGCACACTGGCTTTATGTGTTGGGACTTCCCTTCATCCCCCGCTTGATTTCCCACATTGCTCGCTTTTTGACCGGAATTGAAATCCACCCAGGGGCAACCATAGGCAAAAGCGTATTCATCGACCACGGTATGGGGGTTGTGATCGGCGAAACAGCCATTATCGGCGATTTTGCCCTAATTTACCAAGGTGTCACCCTTGGCGGTACTGGCAAACAAAGCGGCAAGCGCCACCCTACCGTCGGCGAAAACGTAGTTGTCGGTGCCGGCGCCAAGGTACTCGGCAATCTGCAAATTGGCAATAACGTCCGCATCGGCGCCGGTTCCGTCGTGCTCCGCGACGTACCATCTGACTGCACAGTGGTAGGGATTCCCGGCCGCATCGTCTATCGATCGGGAGTGCGCGTCAATCCGCTAGAACACGGCAGTTTGCCGGATTCGGAAGCAGTGGTAATTCGCTCTTTGCTCGATCGTATCGAATCCCTCGAACAGCAAGTAAAAAGTTTGCTTCCTCAAGCATCTGTCTCCTTAAATTCTGTTCCCAATTCCCACAATTTCCACTCAGTATCAGAAGCTTTAAACCAAGCCAGCAATGTAGCCTTAGCCGAAAAAACCCAACTAGCTGCAACCCCTAGCTGCAAGTTAAAAGATAAAGCCATTCAAGAATTTTTCGACGGCAGCGGCATCTAAAATTTGAATTGGGCATTGGGAATTAGGCATTGGGCATTGGGCATTGGGCATTGGAACTGACAACAAATAACCAATAACTAATAACTAATAACTAATAACCAATAACTAATGACTACTGACTACTGACTACTGACTACTGACTTCTTTTTCAAGGATTAACCGATCGCACAGACCAATTTCCCTCCCCGTCGCACCAATAAAGCGACCGGTTTTGCGGTTCCCCCCGCAACTCCAAAAAATCCACCGTTTCCGGTTCCAACAACAGCAAGCAAAAATTAGGCAGCGGCTCGATCGCATTTGGGGAAGCATAATCAAAAGCACTAGCCTCGGCTTTGTCATCCCCCGGATGCGGCCAAGCAAACTGCGCTCTAGCCGCCTCTGAAAGCTCCTGCCAAGTTGTGCACCGCGATGAACACAACTCTGCCTCTGGATAATCTGGCCCTACCAAAACTAGCTTTCCAGCAATCCGAAATTGTTCGCGAGTTTTTGGGAAATACCAGCAAATTTCCCCCCAAGGATAGAGGTTAATTTCCTCGGCTTTTTGACTGCGAATATCTGTAATAAATTTCAACTGATTAGTATCAGCTAAAAAACCTCGAAACACCACAGTGCGGTTGGCCGGACGCCCTGTGGCGCGAACAGTTGCTAGTTGCAAGTAGCGGGCAAAAGCGAGACTGCGGTTGCGGTGGAGCGCGTGAGCTAAGGGCGATCGCCAAAGTGCTAAAGACATAATTAATAACCTATCATATTGGTAATGGGTAATCGGTAATTGGTAATCGGTAATTGGTAATTGGGAATTCTATCCATTAAATCCGTCGAGCCAATCTGTTGCCGAATTTCCTGCTGCTTCTCTTGCCTAAACTCACAACTTACAACTATTAAAATCTTGCTATTGGTAATTTTATGTCAAATTCACTCTCAAAACTCAAAACTATTGAAACTCCCCACAGCGGCTACCACTGGGACGGCAGTTCCCGGCGCTTTTTTGAAGGATGGTACTACCGAATAACATTACCGATTCACGGACAATCCTTTGCATTCATGTATTCAATAGAAGACCCCAGAGGCGGTCAACCTTACAGTGGCGGTGCAGCTCAAATTCTCGGTCCGAAAGATAGCTATTTGTGTCGCACCTTTCCCGATGTAAATAAGTTTTGGGCACACCGAGAAGGTTTGGCTTTCGGACATTGGGGCAAAACAGATTTACAACTTAAACCCGGATATTTAGAACCGCAAGTATTCGACAGCAGCGTCGAAGAAGGCTATCAAGCTACTGCTACTTTAAATCAAGGTTATCTGCACGATCCGGGAAGTGGCAGCCACTGTTTTTGGCAATACGAAATTCAACCTATTTATGGCTGGGGGAACTCTGAAGAAATCCAGAAATCAACTGCGGGAATGCTATCTTTCCTGCCTGTATTTGAGCCGGGATGGCAAATTTTAATGGCTCATGGTTTAGCCACTGGCTGGATTGATTGGAACGGCGAACGCTACGAATTTAAAGATGCTCCCGCTTACAGCGAAAAAAACTGGGGCGGTGCTTTTCCGCAAAAGTGGTTTTGGATTAATTGCAATTGTTTTCAAGGCGAAAATGATTTAGCTTTAACTGCTGGCGGCGGCAAGCGGGGCGTGCTGTGGTGGATGGAATCGGTAGCAATGATTTGTCTGCATTACCGAGGTAAGTTTTACGAATTTGTGCCTTGGAATTCGGAAGTTAGTTGGAATATTGAACCTTGGGGAAGCTGGAAAATGCAGGCGAGAAACAGTCAGTTTGAAATTGAGTTAATTGGCACTACAAACAGTTCTGGTACTTATCTGCGAGCTCCTACAGAAAAAGGTATGGCTTTTTGCTGCCGGGATACGACGCACGGCGAATTGCGCTTGCAACTGCGAGAGTTGTTGGGGGGAAATGTGGAAAAAAATGGCAAGCAGCGTTCTAGAATTATCTTAGAGGCTCAAAGTTCTTTATGCGGTTTGGAAGTTGGGGGCGGGCCTTGGGATGAAGTTTGGCGATCGAATTAAGTCAGCAGTGAGTAGTCATTAGTCAGTTAATAGTTAACAGGAGTTAGAACAGCCATGATCAATATACTCGGTTGGCAATTAGGCAAATTCTACCGCTGTCAGCGGTTACAAAAAACTTTCAAGGTGATTTTGGGAGTAATTTTATGTTTGAGTACAATCTTGATGCCGGCGGCAATTGTTAGTGCTGCAGGTGATTTGTCTCGGCAGCCTGTCACCGAAATTACTGTTAGTTTAGGTAACGAAGCTGGGGAACTAAAGTTTTTTCCCAATCTATTAGAATTTGAATCTGGCAAGCGCTATAAATTAGTGCTGAAAAATCCCAGTTCCCAGAAACATTATTTTACTGCTAAAGACTTTGCTGATGCGAGTTGGACTCAAAAAGTTGAAGCGGGTAAGGTGGAAATTAAAGGAGCGATTCACGAATTGGAACTTAAACCGGGCGCTATGGCAGAATGGGTGTTTGTACCCATGAAATCGGGAACCTACAACCTGCGCTGTACGGTAGCCGGACATACAGAGGCGGGAATGATTGGCAAAATTACGATCGCCTCTTAAGTCCGAGTTAATACATTAACAGATTGACCAATTTTTGTGTAATCGGAAAACCAGTTTGACGCTCAAAATGTCTGAACATGGGACTAGGATTTGCCTCTAAAAATACATACTCGCCCGTTGGCTTAAGACGCCAATCAATAGCAGTCCAATCGAGCATAAATGCCTTTAATATTGCTAAACATTGTTGGTGAACTGATTCGGGCAAATCTATCGGAATTAACTCGGACTCTAAATCTTCCCGAAAGTCCAAAGCTTGACTGCGAATTTCCGCAGAATAGACTGATTCACCAATCACATAACTGCGAATGTTTGTCCCAGGAATATACTCTTGTATTGTGATTGGAGAAATACTCAAAGCCAAGTCCAGCCGATTAGGTTCTAAATGCGCCTCTGTCACCAACTTGGTATGAGCGCCACCATAAACTGGCTTAAAAATTACTTTTTTCTGAGATTGGACAAATTCCCTAACTTGCTCTGGGTTGTTACTGATTAAAGTTGCAGGAATTGTCACTCCTATTTGCTTTGCCAGACTCAGTTGTAGTGGTTTTTCTTTATGAAATTGGTATGCCTGCCAGGAATTAATCCAGCGAGCCGGACAAGCTTGCATTAGCGATCGCACTGTACTCATTGAATCGTTCAATGCAACTTGCTGTTGATTTGCATCTTTTAAATGTGCAACGCCAACACCGGAAAAATTGCGCCAAAATACACTGTGAATATCTTGAAAATTCAACTGGCGACCTCCGGGTAGCGTCAAGCACCCAACCAGGGTATCAGGTTGCCAAGACAGACGTAATTGTCTTGGAAACAGATAGGTATCTAAATAATCTACTTCTGCACCGGCTTGGGTGAGAGCATCTTTTATATGAGTAGCATGAGCATCTGAATCATTACCCAGAATTAAAATGTTCATGGAGAAATTAAAAATTAAAAATCATCAATCTATGTGCTAAAATCAAGTACAGATATGAAAAGTCGCATCACTTATTGTGAAAGTGCTGCAACTTTTGAACTCTTGAACAAAGACACTCAAATGAGGCTATATCTTTGAAAGTCTCATTACAGAAACAATCGGAATAGTTCAGGAGTTAGGAAAAGATTATACAATTGTTGGCAGGCATGAGATTACTAATAAATAGGGCCTCCACCGCCTTCAAACCAAGCTTTCGTGTAAGGTCCTCCACCCTCTTCACCTATAGCCAGAGTGGTCACCGGAGGGTCGAAAATAGGAGGCGGCGGAGGAAATCCTCCTCCTCCTTCACTTCCCGGACAGGGAGCTGAGATACACTGTATAGGACCACCCCCACCTTCTTCACCTAGAGCCAGAGTCGTGAAACGAATTCCACCTCCGATGTGGGCGGCTTGTTCATCAGTTAATATCTCTTCAAAATCCAAATTAATGGCTTCGAGATCGGCAATATCTAGATCAAAAGGATGATTCATAAAATTCTCCTACTTGAGTAAAAGATTAGGTGTATTGACACATAATCTAAATCAAGAGGATGAAGTGATGTTGCCATTTTGGCAAATTTGAAAGTAAGTATTGTAACTGTTAATTAAAAAATGTTAAGCTGACTCGAGCGGAGCCATTGTCAGTCCGGCACGGCTCAATTGCATATGATAAAGTTCTGCTTGCTCTTGCGGCCCAACCCAGACGGTGGCCTGGCCTTCGTGGTGGATTTGGTTGGCGAGTTTCCAAGCTCGATCGCTCGTCATCCCCGGAATGTATTTCGTCAAACATTCCACAACGTGCTGGAATGTGTTGAAATCGTCGTTAAGAACTATTACCCGATAGTTGGGATAAGGTTTGCGGGTAACTTGACTCGATCGAACGGGTGCTATGGTTGGTGAAGAGGTCATCGCGCGAACAGCCACTGAAACTACAAAATTCGTAAAAGAGTTACCTCTAAAATTTTAACACAATTTCAAAAATTTTCAACCCCTACTTGGTATTTTGATCCGCTTCGGGGTTTATTTTTACCACCGGGCTCTGCGTTAAACTTCTCCAGAAACTGTGGGGAGTAGGGTTAGGCATCCTGCCCCCCCTTGACAGGCTTTTCTGGAGAAATCTATGGCACCGCGCCGATTACACTAAAGTTAACACTCGATTGAGATCAGAAGTGTCGCCGTCAGAATACGCTTGCACCAGAAGTTGCTTTAAATCTTCAATCAGCGGATAGCGGGGGTTCGCTCCGGTACACTGATCGTCAAAAGCTCGATCGGCCATTTCCTCAACGCGAGCAAAGAAGAAATCATCACTCATTCCCTGACTGGCGATCGCCTCCTGAATCGTGCTAGGAATATCTACCTGACGCTTCAAATCTTCCACGGCTGCGATCAACTTCTCCACTTTCTCCTCTTCTGTATCGCCGCCCAAATTCAGATAGTCTGCAATTCGAGCATAACGCCAGTTGCTGTTAGGATACTTGTTTTGAGAAAAAATCGCTTGTTTGAACGGAACATCCGTTGCATTGTAGCGAATGACATGGGAAATCATCAGCGCATTCGCTAAACCGTGAGGGACGTGGCAAGTTGCACCTAATTGGTGAGCAATTGAGTGACAAACCCCCAGAAAAGAGTTGGCAAATGCCATCCCGGCGATCGTAGCAGCATAATGTACTTTCTCCCGCGCTTTCGGATCGTTAGCACCATTTTTGTAAGCGCTGGGCAGGTATTTAAACAGCAAACGAATCGCTTCTAAAGCCAAACCATTTGTATACTCAGAAGCCAACACAGAAACATAAGCTTCTAAAGCGTGGGTTAGCGCATCAATGCCGCCGTAAGCAGTCAGTTTCCGGGGCATATTCAGCGTAAGTTCTGGATCGACGATCGCCATACTCGGAGTCAGAGCATAATCTGCAAGCGGATACTTAATCCCCGATCGTTCATCCGTAACAACCGCAAAAGGCGTGACTTCCGAACCCGTTCCCGAAGTAGTTGGAATTGCCACCATAATTGCCTTTGAACCCAAAGGCGGCAGTTCGTATACCCGCTTGCGAATATCCATAAACCGCATCGCCAATCCTTCAAACTCAATTTCTGGATGCTCGTACATCAGCCACATTACTTTAGCAGCATCCATCGGCGAGCCACCACCAAAAGCAATAATCACATCTGGATGGAAACTATTGCAGATTTCTAAACCTTTGCGAACAGTAGCAAGGGAAGGATCGGGTTCCACATCATAAAATGTGTAGTGATCGATGCCGATTTCTTCCAAACTCTCTGTGACTTCCTTAGTCAATCCCAATTCAAACAAAGGTTTATCCGTCACAATCAAAGCACGTTTCTTACCTGCAAGATCCCTCAAAGCTACAGGAAGACAACCCGACTTAAAATAAATCTTGGGAGGAATGCGGAACCAGAGCATATTTTCGCGCCTTTCTGCTACGGTTTTGATATTGAGCAGGTGATGGGGTGTCACGTTGACAGAAATGGAATTATCGCCCCAGCTACCGCAACCGAGGGTAAGGGAGGGATCGAGGCGGAAATTGTACAAATCGCCGATCGCACCTTGAGAAGAAGGCGTATTAATCAGCACCCGCGAAGTCTCTAGTTTGCTTTCAAAATAACGAATGTGTTCCTGATTGTGGGGGGCCGTGTAAAGTACAGAAGTATGTCCGTGCCCGCCAAAAATTATCAGCGCTTCAGCTTTGTCTACTGCTTCAGTAAAGTCCTTGGCGCGGTACATTGCGAGAATGGGCGAAAGTTTTTCACAAGCAAAGGGTTCTTCTTTACCTACCGCATCCACTTCTCCAATCAAAACCCTGATGTTTGACGGCACTACAAAACCAGCAATCTGCGCCACCTTTTGCACCGATTGTCCGACAATTTCGGCATTCAATCGCCCATCAATTAAGATTACCTGCCGCACTTTTTCTCGTTCTTCAGCAGTGAGGAAATAAGCACCGCGCTTGATAAATTCCAGTTGCACGGCATCGTACACCTCATCCACAACAACCACCGATTGTTCCGAAGCACAAATCGTGCCGTTGTCGAAAGTTTTGCTGAGCAAAATTGAGCTGACAGCCATTTGGATGTGGGCGGTTTCATCGATGATGGCGGGAGTATTTCCCGCGCCGACACCGAGGGAGGGATGTCCTGAAGAGTAGGCCGCTTTTACCATTCCCGGCCCGCCAGTTGCCAAAATTAGTTTGATATCGGGGTGCTGCATCAAAGCTTGGGAAAGTGGCACAGTTGGCTCGTCAATCCACCCAATAATATCCGGTGGTGCTCCTGCTGCTACAGCAGCATCGAGGATGATTTTTGCCGCCGCAGCCGTGCAGGATTTGGCGCGGGGATGGGGCGAAAATATAATGCCATTTCTCGTCTTGAGCACGATTAAAGATTTAAAGATGGTGGTGGAAGTCGGGTTAGTTACAGGAACGATTCCCGCCAGCACTCCCACGGGTTCGGCAATGCGTTCGTAGCCAAAATGCCGATCGGACTCGATGATACCGCAAGTCTTGTCGTTTTTGTATTTGTTGTAAATCATTTCCGAGGCAAAATGATTTTTGATTGCCTTATCTTCGATAACTCCCATTCCCGATTCTTTGACTGCTGCCTTGGCTAAGGGAATGCGGGCGGCATTAGCGGCTAAAGCTGCTTGCTTGAATATGCGATCGACCTGTTCTTGAGTGTAGGTGGCAAATTCAGCTTGGGCTGCTTTCACTTTTTGAATTAGGACTTCTAATTCTTCTAAATTGGTAACTTTCATGTTGTTTTTCCTGATGTTTATTTCGGGAAAATTATTGCCTCAATCTTTGATTGGTAGGAACCCGCCGATCGACGCAGATAATTTCAAGATTGTTAGTGATTTGTGAACGCGGTCTTTTAATTATTATTATATACCGCTAGCTCCGATCGCATTGACGCCGCGACTGCGAAAAATATCAACCGTTTGTTGCACGAGTTCCGGTGAAGCTGGAGGTGTATCCTTGAGTTCGTAATCCAGTTTTAATTGTTCCCATTTGTATTCTCCCATTTTATGAAATGGCAATACTTCTACTTTTTCCACATTGTTCAGATTGGCAATAAAATCCGCTAGTTTTTCTACGTTTTCGATGTCATCTGTGAGGTGAGGAACTAGAACGAAGCGAATCCACGTCGGTTTGCCAATTTCGCTGAGATATTTTGCCATTGCTAAAGTAGGCTCGATGGAAACGTTCGTGACTTTGTAATACAGTTCAGGAATGTAGGATTTGATGTCCAATAAAACGAGATCGGTCATTTCCAGAACCGGTTTAGCAGCTTCTAAAACACAGAAGCCTGATGTGTCCAGCGCTGTATGCAACCCCATTTGATGACAGCGGCTAAAGATTTCTCTGACAAAATCCGGCTGCATCAACGGTTCGCCGCCGCTGACTGTAACGCCTCCTTTCCGCAGGTAGGATTTACATTTTGTAATTTGCTCGATTAAATAATCGACGGTTACTTCTTTACCATCGTGGGAATCGCGACAGTCGGGATTGTGACAGTACAGACAGCGTAACGGACAGCCTTGGGTGAAGACGATAAACCGGATTCCGGGGCCGTCTACGGTTCCAAATGTTTCGATTGAATGAATGCGACCAATTCCAGACATTTAATTTGCTGTTTGTTGGTAGGGATTTTGAGACTAGGGATGAGCGGGAGGGCAGGGTTAACAATAGCCGGAAAAGTTTCTGGACTCTTGTTGATAGCCTCGGCTCGCTCCCCCTGGCATCTCACTTAAGAAGGGGGATTGTCCGAGGTTCCGGTTCTCCCATTCTTAAGGCTAGGGGGGATTGAGGTTAATCATTTAACAGCTTCTTCATTCCCCCTCTGTTCGGATGAAAGTTTGACTCTTGAGCGGTTGAAACCGCCGAGTTTTTTCTGCTGGGATTTAGACACGTTCGTGGAAAGTGCGTTTAATCACATCTAATTGCTGTTCGCGGGTAAGTTTGATGAAATTAACCGCATAACCGGAGACGCGAATTGTTAGCTGGGGATAGTTTTCTGGATGTTCCATCGCATCTAGTAATGTTTGCCGATCGAGCGCGTTAACATTGATGTGATGACCGCCATCGTGGAAGTAACCGTCTATAAGACTAACTAGGTTGTTAGTCCGATCGCTCTCCATTCTTCCCAAGGCCTGCGGTACAATCGAAAAAGTATTCGATATGCCATCTTGACAATCACTGTAAGGCAGTTTTGCTACAGAAGATAAGGATGCGATCGCCCCACAGGAATCTCGGCCGTGCATCGGGTTAGCACCGGGAGCAAAGGGTTCGCCGGCTTTACGTCCGTCGGGAGTGCTACCAGTTTTTTTGCCGTAAACTACGTTAGAGGTAATTGTGAGTACCGATTGAGTCGCTACAGCGCCGCGGTAGGTTTTGTGCTGGCGAATTTGGTTCATGAAACTTTGCACAAGTTCGATGGCTAGACTGTCTACGCGATCGTCATTATTGCCATATTTGGGATATTCTCCTTCGATCGAGTAATCTACGGCCAAACCTTGCTCGTTGCGAATCACCTTAACTTTAGCGTGTTTAATCGCCGAGAGCGAGTCCGCCACCACCGACAGTCCGGCAATTCCGCAGGCCATGGTCCGGTAAACATCGCGATCGTGCAAGGCCATTTCCAGGCGTTCGTAGCAGTATTTGTCGTGCATGTAGTGAATGACATTCAACGTATTGATATACGTTTTTGCCAACCACGCCATCATGTCCTGGAACCGCGCTCTTACCTCGTCATAATCGAGATATTCGGTAGTAATCGGTGGGAACTGCGGCGCGATTTGGTCGCCGGACTTCTCATCTTTACCGCCGTTAATCGCATAGAGCAAAGTCTTAGCCAAGTTAACTCGCGCGCCGAAAAACTGCATTTGCTTGCCAATTCGCATCGCGGAAACACAACAGGCGATCGCGTAATCATCGCCGTATAGAGGGCGCATCAAATCGTCGTTTTCGTACTGAATCGAACTCGTGTCGCTGGATACCTTGGCACAGAATTCTTTGAAGTTTTCCGGCAAGTTTTCCGACCACAAAACGGTGAGATTTGGTTCGGGTGCAGTACCGAGGTTTGAGAGGGTGTGCAAGAATCGGAAACTGTTACGAGTTACCAATGTTCTACCGTCATTGCTGGTACCGCCGATCGCCTCTGTTACCCAAGTTGGATCGCCAGAAAACAGATCGTTATAGTCGGGAGTTCGCAAAAACCGAACCATGCGGAGTTTCATGACAAAATGGTCGATCAGTTCTTGCAATTCCACTTCGGAACTCGCGCCGCTTTGCAAATCGCGATCGAAATAAATGTCTAAAAACGTCGATACGCGGCCGAGAGACATAGCTGCCCCGTTTTGTTCTTTCACTGCTCCCAAGTAGGCAAAATACAGCCACTGGACAGCTTCTCGCGCGTTTGCCGCCGGCAGGCCAATATCAAAGCCGTAGCTAGCAGCCATTTCTTTTAACTCAAACAATGCCCGAATTTGCTCGGATAACTCTTCGCGCAAGCGAATTGTTGCCTCGTCCATCGCGTCTAGTTCGAGCGATTCTTGCTGTGTTTTTTTATCCTCAATCAGGCGATCGACACCGTACAAAGCCACGCGCCGATAGTCACCGATAATCCGCCCGCGTCCGTAGGCATCGGGCAAACCTGTGATGATACCAGAACGTCTCGCCAGACGCATCGAGCGCGTGTAAGCATCGAATACGCCATCGTTATGAGTTTTGCGATATTTCGTAAATATTTCTTCAGTTTGCGGGTCGAGCTGATAGCCGTAAGCTTCTAAACCTGCCTTGACAACGCGAATCCCGCCAAAGGGCATAATCGCGCGTTTCAAAGGTCGATCAGTTTGCAAACCTACTATTTGTTCTAAGTCGCGATCGATGTATCCTGCTGCATGAGCGGTGATAGATGTGGGAACTTTTGTATCAACATCCAATACACCTTTTTCGCGCTCTTGCTTCATTAATTCCAGAACTTTTTGCCAAAGCTGCTGGGTTTTTTCGGTTGGTGCTGTGAGAAATTCTGCATTCCCTTCGTAGGGGGTGTAATTTTTTTGAATGAAGTCTCTGACGTTGACTTCCTTTGTCCATTTGCCTTCAGTAAAGCCGTGCCATTGTACTAACATAGCTTGCTTTCACCTCAATCTTTTGTTAGCGGTCGATTTTTTCTTCTGGGACCGCTATATCTACTATATATTTAATCTCAATATTTTAAATAGCCTGTTTGCTCTTTGTTACAAAACTTGACTTGCTAATTCGGTGGGAAGAATTAAAATAAATAGTATGCAGAACAACCTCTGGGATTTTTGAGGAAGCTCTGACAAAGTGGGATTCCGAACTAACACTTTGACAACGGAAATGTTGTTTAAGTGCGGGTCGGTCGGAAACCCGCAATGAGATTTTTGGTCGCGAACTGCGAAGACCAGAAGAAGAGAAAGAAAAAGCAGAAAAATAGCAGAAGAATAGCAGAAAAATAGTTCGGATTGGATGCGGTAATTGTTATCGAAAGCAGAGCAACATTAATTGCTGATTAATTGAAGTAGGGTATTATGCAGATAAATTCAAGAAATCAAAGCACTGCGAGCGATCCGGCTCACGATATTTGGAAAGAACAGCGTCATCCGCTCGATCGGATTTTTCGGCCTCAGTCCGTAGCTGTAATCGGCGCAACAGAGAGAGAAGGAAGCGTCGGACGTACTCTCCTGTGGAACTTGATTCGGAATCCGTTTGGCGGAACAGTTTTTCCAGTGAATCCGCAGCGCCGCAGCGTCTTGGGGCTCAAGTCTTATCCTGACATTGCTAGCGTCCCGGAAAGAGTGGATCTGGCGGTGATTGCTACGCCTGCTGCTGGGGTGCCGCAAGTGATCCGCGAATGTATCGCTGCTGGGGTGAAAGGAGCAATTATTGTTTCTGCTGGGTTTAAAGAGATTGGTGCGGCTGGGGAGGCTTTAGAACAGCAAGTGATGGCCCAAGCGCGTCAGGGCGGAATGCGGATTATCGGCCCAAATTGCCTCGGCGTGATGAATCCCGTGCTCGGGCTCAATGCTACTTTTGCAAGTACGATCGCCCGTCCGGGTAATGTCGCCTTCATCAGTCAAAGCGGCGCCCTCTGTACTTCGATCCTAGACTGGAGTTTGGGAGAAAATGTCGGTTTTAGCGCTTTTGTGTCGATCGGCTCTATGCTTGATGTCGGTTGGGGCGATCTGATCGAGTATTTCGGCGACGATCCCCATACTCACAGTATCGTTTTGTACATGGAATCTATGGGTGATGCTCGTTCGTTCCTGTCCGCCGCCCGCCCAGTGGCGATCGACAAACCGATCATCATTCTCAAGGTAGGACGTACCGCCGCCGCCGCCGCCGCCGCCGCTTCCCATACGGGAGCTTTGACCGGTAGCGATGACGTGCTTAACGCTGCTTTCCGCCGCTGTGGCGCGTTGCGGGTACATACGATTTCCGATTTGTTCGACATGGCAGAAATTCTGGCCAAGCAACCGCGACCGCAGGGCAACCGCCTATCGATCGTCACCAATGCAGGAGGCCCGGGGGCGATCGCCACTGATGCCTTAATTAGCGACGGCGGTGCGCTGGCAGAGTTGGCACCGGAGACGCTGCAGCAGCTTGATGAGTTTTTGCCGCCTCAGTGGAGTCATCACAACCCGATAGATATTTTGGGCGATGCTAGTAGCGATCTTTACGCCAAAACTCTAGAAGTTGTCGCTCCCGATCCCAATAGTGACGGATTGCTGGTCATCCTGACGCCACAAGCGATGACCAATCCCACCCAAACCGCAGAAAAACTCAAGTCTTACAGCAAACTCGGAAAGCCCATATTAGCAAGCTGGATGGGCGGTGTGGAAGTGTCAGCGGGAACGCAAATTCTCAATCAGGCAAATATTCCGACTTTCCCCTATCCCGATACCGCCGTCAGGTTATTCAACTATATGTGGCGGTACACATACAACCTGCGCGCTATCTACGAAACGCCTTCTCTCCCCGCTGATTGCGAAATCGAGACTTCCGGGTGTGCGACTGCTGCTAAGATTTTGACTGCCGCCCGCCAAAACAATCGCACTCTATTAACCGAGTACGAATCAAAACAGTTGCTGGCAGCTTACGGCATTCCCACCGTAGCGACAGAAATTGCAGCGAGTGCGGCCGAAGCTGTGGCAATTGCCGATCGCCTCGGTTATCCAGTGGTGCTAAAACTCCATTCTGAGACGATCACTCACAAAACCGATGTGGGGGGCGTAAAACTAAATTTAGGCGATGCTAACGCTGTAATTAGTGCCTTTGAGGCGATCGCCCAGCGGGTACGGGCGATCGATCCGGCAGCGTTTCTCGGCGTAACCGTGCAGCCGATGGTGCACTTGGAAGGCTATGAAATAATTTTGGGTAGCAGTATTGACCCACAATTTGGGCAGGTGATGCTGTTTGGTTCCGGCGGACAATTAGTGGAAGTCTTTCAAGATCGATCGCTCGCACTTCCGCCTTTAAATACCACCCTAGCGCGGCGGATGATGGAGCAAACGCGCATCTATAAAGCTTTGCAAGGAGTGCGCGGTCGATCGGCAATTGACCTGGTACAACTCGAACAGTTATTAGTTCGTTTCAGTCAACTGATTGTAGAGCAACCTCAAATTTCCGAGATTGATATTAATCCGCTGTTGGTTTCTCCTGAAGGTGCGATCGCTCTTGATGCCCGCGTTGTTCTCCAAACAACAGAAAACCCCATTTCACCCGCGATTCGCCCCTATCCAACGCAATACGTTCAAACATGGGCAACTAACGGCGATCGTCCCATCACGATCCGTCCGATTCGTCCAGAAGATGAGCCGCTGATGGTGCTGTTCCATGAAGAACTTTCGGAAGAGAGCGTGTATTTGCGCTACGCTCACATGGTAAAGTTAAAGCACCGCATCGCTCACGAACGTTTGACCCGGATTTGTTTTATTGACTACGATCGGGAAATGCTGTTAGTAGCCGATCGTCAAGACCCCGAAACCTCAGAACACCGGATTTTGGCAGTAGCGCGTCTGAGCAAACTCCACGGCACAAACGAAGCCGAATTTGCCCTCATCGTTAGCGATAGCTATCAGCAGCGCGGTTTGGGAACAGAATTATTGAGGCGGCTGCTCCAAATTGGTCAGGAAGAGAAATTAGAGGCGATCGTTGGCTACATTCTCAATAGCAACTACAAGATGCAGAGCATCTGTAAAAAACTAGGATTTGAACTCCAACCAGACCGAAGCGAAGGAATGTTGAAAGCTGTTTTTGTCTGCTAATCGCAAGTTTGGTTAAATAATTCTCATTCATCACAACTAAAGTCCTCACTACAAACTTTATCGGTTTGTAGTGAGGACTTTAGTCCTCAAACTCAGATGCTACTAAGCCGCAGCCAAATTTGCTGCTGCGAAATCCCAGTTAGCCAAATTATCCAAGAAATTAGTAATGTAGTCGGGACGGCGGTTTTGGAAATCCAAATAATAAGCGTGTTCCCACACATCCAAAGTCAGCAACGGAGTTTGGCCGTGTGCTACCGGGGTGTCGGCGTTAGCAGTTTTGGTAACTTTCAAAGTGCCGTTGTCTAAAACCAGCCAAGCCCAGCCGCTACCGAACTGAGTAGTCGCAGCAGTCTTGAATTCTTCTTTGAATTTGTCGAAGCTGCCGAAGTCGGCGTTAATTTTGTCAGCTAAAGCTCCTGTCGGAGTGCCACCGCCGCCCGGTTTGAGCGAATTCCAGAAAAAGTTGTGGTTCCAAACTTGACCTGCATTGTTAAAAATGCCTGCTTTGGATGGGTCTTTAGCAGATTCCTTGACAATTTCTTCAAGGGATTTGCTCGCCATTTCAGTCCCTTCAATCAGTTTATTCAGATTGGTCACGTAAGCAGCGTGGTGCTTGTCGTGGTGGAACGAAAACGTGTTGGCCGACATATGAGCTGGTTCTAAGGCGTCAGCGGCGAAGGGTAATGGTGCGAGTTCAAATGCCATTGTGTTCAATCCTCTCTGGATTACTTTGGGTTTTTCGGTTGACTTGGTGGCTGTTGTATGACTAAAGCCGAGAGTCACTAGCTTGAGTTTATCAAGCTGTGGTAAATAATTCTTTACAATTTTCCTATTTTATAGCAGTTGCAGCAGTTTAGGATTTTGAGTTCTGCTTTTCACCAGTCAAATCTACTAATAGCAGGTTTTAAATACCACAAAGTTTGGCAAAATGTCAACCCGCCAGCGCAGTAAATAAAAGTTTGTGGGAAATTGTCAGCAGAGGGAATTTTTATAAGGGTGATAAATAAATTAAACCTATTTTTTGTCAAAGATAAGTTCAGATTAACTTAAGCTGTAACTAAGTCAAACAGATTGCAGGAGTAGTCTATGCAAAACCGTTCAAATAACCCGATTAATCACCCCCCGGAATGGTTGAATCTAAAACTAATAGTCACCGCTCTGGAAACTGTTCAAGATTTAATTGTAATTTCTTTGTGTATTGGTTTGTTCTGTTTCATGGTAATCGAGCTGCGAGAAATGTTTTTCTCGCTGCTGCCTCCTTTGAATTTTCAGCAAGTGACGGCAGACATTCTATTTTTATTGGTTTTGGTGGAATTATTTCGGCTGCTAATTATTTACTTGCAAGAGCAGCGCGTTTCGATAGGGGTGGCTGTGGAAGTGTGTATAGTATCTGTTTTGCGAGAAGTCATCGTGCGGGGAGTGCTGGAAACTCCCTGGGTTCAAATATTATCAACAGGCGCATTTTTGCTGGTTTTGGGAGTGTTGTTGGTAGTCCGAGTTTGGTTGCCGCCAACCTTCGAGGGAATTGACCCAGAACGCCGCCTTGCTAGCAGAAATAAAAAACTTTACGACCCTGAATATTCTGCCGAGCCTGTTGCAGTCAATAGCAAGTTTAATTCTCACTGAGTATGACGGCACAAGCGATTTTAGATTTTAGATTTACTCTGATATTGCTTGTCACGTTACCAGCCATCATTTCCAGTAAAATCAACGGGATAACGTTTGTATTGAAGACTCAAGTCCTCTGTATTTTCAGAGGACTTGAGTCTTCAGTACAAATACAAGCTTCATCAACAATGCCCAATTATTAAAATCTAAAATCTAAAATCTAAAATCTAAAATTGTATTACCCGTTAGCCTGCAATTCTCCCAAACGAGCCAACACTTCTTTTGAGTGAATCGCCGGATTAATCTTCACAAAAGTTTCCCGCAAAATGCCTTCAGGGTCAATAATAAAACTGTGGCGCGCCGAGATAAAACTCATCCAAGAACCGTAAGCTTTACTCACTTTACCGTCGGTATCAGCTAACAGCGGAAATTTCAAACCTTCGGAATCGCAAAATTCCGCATGAGAATCGACATCATCCGCGCTAATGCCGATAATTTGAGTATTCTTTGCCAAGTATTTCGGCAAGTCTTGCTGAAATCGACGTGCTTCGATCGTACAACCCGATGTAAAGTCTTTCGGATAGAAATAGACTACCAGCCACTTACCGCGATAATCAGAGAGGGAGACTTGTCCGTCGCCGCTGTTTGTTGGCAAAGAAAACTCCGGCGCTGGTTGATTTACCGTCGGAAGCTTGCCGCCGAGGCCAAATGCAGGTGTGGCAAAATTGAAACTTAGAAAAACTAGACAAATTGCCAATAAAGTGGTAAAAAACTTGCGGCGAGACATCATAAATTTAGAAGTAGAACTGTACTTAAGACAAGTTTACAGTTTTCTGATTAAATGGGTAGGGGCAATTCGTGGATTGCTTCTAAAACCCCAATATCACTTACTCAAATAGCAATTTACCCATGAGCGCTGCACTCCCGTTAACAGGCAAAGCTATAGTAGTCCAGGTAATTAACGGTCAACCCGTTGCGATCGAAGTAGACGGCACTAATGCCCCGATTACTGGAGGAAATTTTGTTGACTTAGTTGAACGCGGCATTTACGACGGGGTGATGTTTCACCGAGTTGTGCGTCAGCCAGATCCTTTTGTGGTGCAAGGAGGCGATCCGCGCAGCAGAGATACGACAATTCCAGCAAGTCAATTGGGAACGGGTAGTTTTATTGACCCGGATACCAATCAGGCGCGTTTTATTCCTTTGGAAATTAAGCCGCAAGGGGCCGCGCAACCTGTTTACAACCAAGTTGTAACCCAGACGCCGCAGTTGCGGCACAATCGCGGGGCCGTGGCAATGGCTCGTTCTAATGCTTTGGATTCGGCTTCTTCGCAGTTTTATTTTGCTTTGGATGATTTGCCATTTTTGGATGGTAATTATGCTGTTTTTGGCAACGTTATTCAAGGTTTTGAAACGGTGAATGCGGTGCAGCAGGGCGATCGCATTTCGACAGCAAAAGTCGTTGGAGGAATCGTCCCTAGTCGGGTTTCTAGCATCATTAGCGATGTTAATGTGCTCAACGATTTAATTAATAGTACCAATTTTGTAAATCTGCCTTTGGGGGCCCTCAGATTGGCCAACACCCCAAACAACTATCAAGTCACTTCCCAAGACTCTCAGCAAAATCCTAACGGTGTAGTGGGAGGTAGCGCAAACGATCGCATCCTCGGTTCACCCACTGATGATGCAATTAATGGCAGCCAAGGCAACGATACCCTCACGGGCGAAGCAGGCGACGACTTTTTGCGAGGCGGCAAAGGTAACGACTCGATTAGCGGCGGTGTTGGCAACGATATTATCAACGGAAATCTCGGCGACGATAATCTCAATGGCGATGCTGGTAATGACTTTTTGCGAGGCGGCAGAGGAAACGATGTTTTAATCGGGGGCGATGGTAACGATATTTTACTTGGCGATGTTGGCAGTGATACTCTGACCGGCGGTGGCGGTACTGATACGTTTGTTCTGGTTACGGGTGAAAATCTGGAGTTGGATGGGTCGAGCGATATAATTCTTGATTTTAGGCCGGGAGATGGCGATCGTATTGGCTTAACCAGCGGTTTATCCAACACCTCCTTCACCCAATCAGGCAGCAACACACTCATTCAATTTGGAGGAGCTACTTTGGCTGTCGTTCAAAATGCCACCCCCGCAGCAGTTCAAAATGCTGCTTTTACAATTAACTTTTCTACTGCTGTCGTTGCCGATAGCTTGCCTTCCAGAGACGCCGCCTTGAGTATTGGCTAACTCTAACAAGACTGAGTCAATAATTATAGGTGTAGGGTGCTTTTCGGTACACATTACCTGATTATCAATTGGCAATTGCCAATTGATAATTACGAAATTAAACTAACACCATAGCTTTGTAATTTGAGAAACTGCCTCTTGATAAGAATCCATTCTCCCCTGCTGCTTAAAAAGCTCAGCCGCCTTTTGGAAATCCTCAAATGCTCCCTGAACCTCTCTCAGTTTATATCTAGTTACTCCTCGGTTGAAGTAAGCTTTAGCAAAATCGCTATCGAGGCGAATTGCTGATTCAAAATCAGCTAGTGCTGCCAGGGAATTCTCCATTTGCAGGTGGATAGCACCTCGGTTAAAATAAGATTGAGCTACATTAGGGTTGAGCAGTAGTGCTGAGGTGTAATCTGCGATCGCCGCAGTATAATCTTTTAAACGAGTCAGCATAAACCCGCGATTGCTGTAATACTTGGCTTGGTAAGGATTGAGTTCGATGGCTGTAGTTAAATCTTCGATCGCCGATTGCTTGTAGCCTAATTTGTAGCGTGCCACACCGCGATCGTGGTAAGCTGACGCGAATTGCGGATTAATGTTAATTGTGGCAGTAAAATTTTTAATAGCGCCGTGCAAGTCTTGTTGTTCTAGATTTTTTAAACCTTGAGTGTAAAACTTTTTGGTACTAATTTTTAAATTTGCCTGTTGTCGGGATTCAGCTTGCTCCCCCGAAAATACGCCAGCAATATTAGTGAATCCCAAAGATTCGATCGAATTGAAAATAGTTGTGACAACTAATTGGGTTGGGAAAAGGGGGATAGTAGGCATGGGAGAAGTGCTGTTCAACTGTATGCTCTTATTTTCCTCCATAGCTGAGCTATTAACAGTGATATCCGCAGTCTCAGGTACGTGATAAGTTTGATGAGAGTGCGTGATGCTGGGGCTTGAGTTGTGTGATGAAAGTTGGGCTTAGTTAGTGATGCCGATCGCAATTAACAAAAATGCCGTCTAGAATCCTTTAAATATAAGGCTTGTAGGCTAGAGGAGCGGTTTCTTTATTCCCATATTGAGGAGTTTATACCAGGATTGTTTGCAGATATGCCCCTGGGGGAGCGATCGCAACTGCCTGCGGCAAGTATTACTTTGTAGCGATATTCCACTGGCAAATCCCGGTCAAACTTGCGGTCATTTTATACCAGGTTTTTAGGAAAAATATTAGTTTGGCAGCGAGGTATCTGTGAATCAACCGGGTTTCTAGCTCAAAGCGCGTCTAAGAGTAGCTAAGTTAAGTTTGTGCCTGCGCCAACCCTGATTAACCTTTCACTACACTAATATTTTTGAGTAATCTTGCTGAGGGAAGTTGCAGATTATTTGCTATGCTTTGATTAGACATCAATAATTTATGACGCAAATTAGTGCCAATGAAAAAAGTTATGAGTTTGAAAACTTTCTTCGCTGCATGGTTAGCGATCGTCCTGTTCACTCTCTACTTAACTCCTCCTGTGATGGCCGCCAATTCGGAGGATTTGAGTCACCTATTAAAAGATAATTGGTGCGTCAGCTTTCTGTGGAAGCAATGCGATTTGAGCACTGTAGATTTGCGGGGCGCTAATCTCCAAGAAGCCAATTTGTCGGGCGCTAATTTGTCCGGCGCTAATTTGTCCGGTGCTAACTTAAAGAATGCGGATCTTTCTGACGCAGACCTCACCGGCGCTAATTTAGCAAATGCTGATATTTTAGGCACGGATCTCAGTCGAGCCAATTTGACCGAAGCTAATTTCAACGGCACGAAGTTGTGGGATGCTAATCTGACTTTGGCAAATCTGAGCCGCGCCAATTTACAAGATGCTAATGTCTTAGATTCTCGGCTTTGGGGAAGCAATCTTACCCAAGCTAATTTAATGGATGCGACGCTGCACGGTGCTGACTTGCAATATGCTAATTTGGCAGACACTAATTTAACAGGTGCTGACTTGCACAGCTTCTTTTTCCGAGGTTCCAAACAAATCACAAATTTGAGCAATGCTAATTTAGAAGGCGCTATTTTAACCGGCGCAAATCTCAGAGGTGCGGTGCTAGCAGGGGCAATAATGCCGGACGGGTCTATTAATGAAGAAAGTGGCTTTAATTTACAGTAGAGTAAAATTAAAGTCTGCTTGAATAATTTCAACAACAGGCTTTAGGGCTGATTTCGCAGTCAATGAATTATCTGGTGCAATAGGCTGCGCCCGTTGCCAACAGCTTGTTGAAGATGCTGTCAAGATATCAATTTAAATCAGGGTGCGATCGACCTTTTAACTCCCAAGCTGCGCCCGTGGCCCATAGCTTGTTGAGGATGCTGTCAAGATATCAATTCAAACCAGGGTGCGATCGACCTTTTAACTCCGAACCAGTAAATAAAATCTTAAATCTCAAACCGAACCTGCGCGCATCTGTTACAATTTTCAACAAAGCCCGAACAGCCCCGAAGCTGAAGGCACCTGCCTAGGGATACAAGCCCCCGCCAGGAGTCGTCAACAGCAAAAATATTAGATATTTAGTTTAAGCTCCCAGATTTATCTGTAGAGGCTCTTTAAAATAGAAAATCGACTGTGGAGTCAATCTAAAATCTAAAATCTAAAGTCTAAAATCGCTCTGCTGTAGAGTCAATCTAAAATCTAAAATCTAAAATCTAAAATCGACTGATGGAAACCCTGCAAACTCAACTTTACGAACTAGCACAATTTGCTAATAATTTAGTAAATACTCAACTGACAAACCTCAGTTTAGTCAGCGTCGGAGTCATCTTTCTGGCAGGGTTGCTAACGAGCTTAACGCCCTGTATGCTTTCCATGTTACCGATCACGATCGGCTACATCGGTGGATACGAAGCAAAAAGTCGCCTGCAAGCTGCAGCCCAGTCTGCGTGGTTTTCCCTGGGATTAGCCACCACCCTTGCGGGTTTAGGTATTGTAGCATCATTTGCCGGACAAGTGTACGGCAAAATTGGCCTGGGTTTGCCGATTCTTGTCAGTATTATTGCTATTCTAATGGGGCTGAATTTACTCGAAGCTTTACCCTTACAAATGCCGTCTTTTGACGCTGTGGGGTGGGTGCCGAAAGATTTGCCCGCAGGCGTGCGATCGTACTTATTGGGCTTAACTTTTGGTTTGGTAGCGTCTCCCTGCAGCACGCCTGTTTTAGCTACACTCTTAGCTTGGGTTTCCAAAACGGGAGATACAGTTTTAGGTGGTGTGCTGCTGCTGTTTTATGCTGCTGGCTACGTCGCTCCGCTGATTATAGCAGGGACTTTCACTGCTAGCATTAAAAAGTTGTTAGAATTACGTCGGTGGTCGAGTTGGATTACTCCTGTTAGCGGCGTTTTGCTAGTAGGATTTGGCGTGTTCTCTCTGCTTTCCCGCATCCTTCCCGCTTAAGTTTAGTAGTAAGGAGTTCAGTCTTTATTTAAAGATATAGCAATCTCTACTGAATGCGTGAATTAAGTTTTTTTTAACGAACCGCGAAGACTCGAATAACACGAAGGAAGGAAGGAAGGAAGGAAGAAAAGAGAAAGAATTCAAAATTGATTGAGACTTGCTCGATAAAAATAATAATATTTTATTCATTTTTTGTTTTTCCCTCCTCTTTCTTCT
This sequence comes from Microcoleus sp. Pol12A5, assembly GCF_036701435.1. Classification (NCBI taxonomy): domain Bacteria; kingdom Bacillati; phylum Cyanobacteriota; class Cyanophyceae; order Oscillatoriales; family Microcoleaceae; genus Microcoleus; species Microcoleus sp. Pol12A5. The sequence goes on along the minus strand of NZ_JAUBQU010000031.1, from coordinate 25,230 downwards.
TTCTCCCTTATTCCATCCGTTACATCCGTTACATCCGTTGCCGAACTTCCTTCCATCCGTTACAAAATCCGTTGCCGAACTTTCTTCATAATTACCAATGACATCAAAAGAAGTATTTCTATCAAAGCTCTCAAACTGGGCGACAGCCCCTCAAAAGTTTTTCAAGCGAGAAATCTTGCCGGTGCTAGCAGATTTGCGGCTGGCAATTATCTTGCTGCTGGCGATCGCATTTTTCAGCATTTCTGGCACTGTCATCGAACAAGGTCAATCAGTACCATTTTACCAATCTAACTATCCAGAACACCCCGCTTTGTTCGGCTTTCTAACTTGGAAAGTTGTGCTAATTGCAGGACTAGACCACGTATACCGGACTTGGTGGTTTTTGTCAATCCTAATTTTGTTCGGCAGCAGCTTAACAGCTTGTACATTTACCCGACAATTTCCCGCATTAAAAGCCGCCCGCCGCTGGAAATTTTATGAAGAACCAAAGCAGTTTCAAAAATTAGCTCTCAGTGCTGAATTAGAAACAGTTACTTTAAGTTCGTTAGAACCACTTTTGCACCAAAAAAACTACCGCATATTTCGAGAAGGCGAAAAAATTTATGCTCGCAAGGGAATAATTGGTAAAATCGGTCCGATTATTGTTCACGCCAGTATGCTAATTATTTTAGCTGGGTCGATGTGGGGCGCGATGACGGGATTTCTCGGTCAAGAAATGGTTCCCAGCGGTGAAACATTTCAGGTGCAGAATATCCTGGATGCGGGGCCTTGGGCGGGGCCGCAAATACCGAAGGATTGGTCGATGCGAGTTAATCGGTTTTGGATTGATTATACTCCCGAGGGTGGTATCGACCAATTTTACTCTGACCTGTCAGTTTTGGACAAAACAGGCCAAGAGGTCGATCGCAAAACCATTCATGTTAACCAGCCCCTCAGATACCGGGGAGTCACTTTTTATCAAGCAGATTGGGCAATATCCGCCCTGCGAGTTCGCCTCAACAAAAGCCCGGTTTTACAATTGCCAATGGCTCAGTTAGACACTCAAGGTAAAGGTCGAATTTGGGGTGCTTGGATTCCCACAAAACCAGATTTGAGTGCGGGAGTTTCTCTGCTAGCAAAAGACTTGCAAGGAACGATGTTAGTGTACGGTACGGATGGCAAATTGTTAACTACAGTTCGCGCGGGGACGGCGGTAGAAGTTAACGGAGTCATGCTGACAATTGACGAAGTTGTAGGCAGTACGGGATTGCAAATTAAAGCCGATCCAGGAATTCCAATAGTTTATACTGGCTTCGGGTTGCTAATGCTCAGCGTGCTGATGAGCTATCTGTCTCACTCGCAAATTTGGGCTTTGGAAAAAAACGGCAAACTCTACATCGGCGGGCGCACGAATCGTGCCCAGGTAAGTTTTGAAAGAGAAGTTGTGGAGATTTTGGACAAGTTGGCAGAATCGAAAACAACAGAGGAAAAAAGTACGATCGCCCCGACTTCTGTTGCAAGTCAAAGCTAACCGTAGGGTGCGCTAGGCGCACCTTACACCAACGATAAATATCAAAAAGATTAGTTGAGTTTGTAGGGTGCGCCTTGCCAGATTTGTTGAGGTGATCAATGTGAACCGGAGAAAAAGCAGAAAACCGCTATTTCACTTTCCGAGTTTTCAAATTTCAAGTAATGAAAATTTCTATACTGAGCTTTGGTTTACAAAATCCAAATGCTGAAACGCCTGTCTATCGGTACTCTCCGGTGGGTAAAAAACTCAACCTACGCGCAGTACACGCCCTACCAACTACGAGATTTTAAGCGTTTGAGGGAATTTTTGACTACATTGAGAGGGCTGCCCTGACGCACTCTACAATTACTTACTAATTTTAACAATTTTATTGCTTAAAACCCTTGTGGGGTGAGCTTCGACGCCGCCCCACAATTAAATCTCAATGCCACAACAGCTTAATACCTACCCTACTTCTGGTGCGACACCTCAATCACAGTGTGCACGTTCCCCCGCGGCGAAAAATCTCCCTTAATCGTCGCTTCCAGCGGCGCGCAAGCTGCCACAAAATCGTCTAAAATTTGATTAATCGATTCTTCGTGAGAAATGTAGCGATCGCGATAACTGTTAATGTACAGTTTCAGCGCCTTTAACTCTACCACCCGCTCGTCGGGTACATAAGTAACGTGAATTGTCGCAAAATCTGGATAGCCAGAAAATGGACACTTGCAAGTAAACTCCGGCAAAGTAATGTTAATAGAGTAGCGCCGCCCGACTCGCGGATTCGGGAAAGTAATTAACTCCCCTTCCAATATCTGGCGTTCGCCGTATTTCATTTCCTCGGTGCTTGACTTTTGCGACATACTTTGTTCGGTGGCGTAGTTGTTCATAGCGATTGACTAATAACTTGTAACATTAAATTAAATTTACGTTCAATGTTTGTAACAAATATCTTGACGAATTGTGTTGCGATCGATCTAATTGCAAATACTCTCAGGCTAAACTAAAACAAGTTAACCCTCGCCATCTACAATTATGCAAAATACTACCTTATCTGACAATACTTCCCCTGAAAACTCAAATAGTTACTCTCCATCGGTACCAATTTCCCTTTATCGAGAAGTCACGGCAGAGCTGCAAGCAGCCCAAGCGATGGTGGACTCCCTCAAAACCCACAATCAGCAATTAGTCCAACAAAATCAACAACTGCGGCGAGAAGTAGAAACAGTAGTTCAAGTATCCCAACAGTTACAGCAAGTAGTCAACTCTGCTCAGAGTGTCACCCAGACAGGGATGCCTCAGATGCCCTCAGTCAAATTCAATTTCAGCATTGAACCTCCGCCCCCAGCACCTGCCACCTCGCGGACTAACTCTACGGTACCTCAACCACCTCAGACAGTGGCTTTCCCCTTCCCACTACCGGAACCGGAGCCAAAAGGCTCCCCGATGCCGCAGCCACTTCCAGAAAAATTATTTACAGAGGTGCCGGAAACTCCTTACCGTGTGATATCTCAACCCAAAAAAACCTCAGACTTAAGCGGATTGTGGTTGGCGATCGCGATTTTTCTGATTGTCATTGCAGCTTTCGGCGCAGGTTATTTAGTTGTCCGCCCTTTATTAATGAAAAAGTAAATTCCAACAAGAATCCCACGGCTCAAGCCGTGGGATTTTAAACAAAACCTAGCATAAAATATTCAAAGTTACGCTAATTGGCCATCATGCTCGGGCGGCACTCGTTTCTACTGAACGAGGCGCATACTGCTCTTCACAAGCAGAACCTACGATGCCCACCCCTGGCTCGAAACCGCGCGTAAACTCAGTGAGTTTTACCTGTTTAGCTTCCAAAGCTGTCTGTAGCACCTTCATGGCTCGGTGAGGGTCGCCGGCTCCGCAGAAAAATAAGTCTGCAGCAAAATAACCGTGTTCAGGCCAAGTATGGATTGCTATATGAGACTCTGCCAAAGTAGCAGTAGCTGTCACTCCGTGAGGACTAAACTGGTGTACGCACAAATCGATGAGAGTAGCTCCTCCGGCTTCGATCGCATCGAGTATGGCGCGGCGGATACGTTCAGGATCGTTGAGCAGGTCTCCAGGAGACTGCCAAGCATCAGCGACCAGATGGGTTCCCAATTGTTTCATTCTGCGGGGTTTTACCTCTAACTCACAATGTCTCAAACCTTTTGACGATAGCACGGTGTCCAGAAATTTTCAAGTAAATTCCAAAAATATTTCAAAAATAGCGGCGATCGCGAGGATATCAGGGTTTTTTGGGGCGCTCTGACCCCGATCGAGTTCGGGTTGAGTTCGATTTGAGTTCGATATTTCCTGCCAAAATCGGCTTTCGGTAGAATGCGGTTAAAGCCCAACCGCTTTAATCAGCTCGTGGCGATGGAAAAGGCTAGAAAGCAGGAAGGGCCAGCACTCTTGGCACAGCCCCTACATAAACCGGGTTTCTCGGTGTTCGATTTTTTGAAGTTGAGCCACTTAATTATGGTTAGTCAACTCATCAATCCCGGCTGTGAGTAGCTCCATTGGGCAAAATCGCCCCGCCCAAAGCTGCTTCATTCAAGTTAGCAACATTCAAGCTCGCCCCAATCAAATTAGCCTCCGACAAATTAGTTCCTGTCAAATTCGCCCCGGTCAGAGAACTCAGCAGCAAACCCGCTCCCGATAAATTGGCGTGACTCAAATTCGCCCCCCGCAAATCCGCTTCCAGCAAGCTAGCACCTGCCAAATTCGCACCGCTCAAATTAGCTCCCCGCAAAGAAGCTTTGTTCAAATTCGCAGCCCTCAAATCAGCATTGTGCAGAATCAAACCATTCAAATTTGCTTTGCTCAAATTAGCTCCCTGCAAATCGGCACCGCTCAAATTAGAGCCATTTAGATTGGCGGATTGTAAGTCAGCACCGCTCAAGTCAGCTCCGCTCAAATTAGCAGCGCAAATAGAAGCCTCCCGCAGACTTGCTTCGCTCAAACTAGCCCCAACCAAATTGACACCGCTGAGATTTCCGCGATTGAGATAAGCCCTAGTTAAAGTTGCTCCGCTCAGGTTCGCCCCGTTCAAATCTACCTCGCTGAGAATCGCTCTAGTCAGATTAGCTCTGCTTAAATCAACCCCGCTCATAATTGCTCGGCTCAGCGTCGCCCCGCTCAAATTAGCCTCAGTTAGTTTCGAGCCGCTTAGCAAACAAGCTCCTACTAAACTCGCTCCCGTCATCACAGCTTTGCTCAAGTCAGCCTGAGACAATATTGCTCCGCTGAGATTTGCCCCGCTAAAATCTGCGGCGATCGCCACAGTTCCAGTTAAACTAGAACTCCCCAGATTAGCTTCAATTAATTTCGCCTTAGACAAATTAGCCCCGCTCAAGTCGGCGGCGTTTAAATTAGATCCAATCAGTTTGCTTCTAATTAAGTTAGCACCTTTCAAATTAGCGCTGCTCAAATTTGTTCTACTGAGATTAGCTTCACTCAAATGAGCTGCAATGAGGTTGGTACCTCGAAAATCTCGTTCCCCGTTTCTATGTCTAATTAAAAGTTCATCGGCACTTAAAATTTCAGTGAAATTCATAAAAAAATTGAGTGAGTTTCCTTAATTTCTCGATGTTCTATGTTGTGTGAAAGTTTGTACTATCGTGTTTGCCAGTCAGTTTTTTAAACTAATACTGCCACATTAACAATTGTCAAAACTGCTTGATTCCTACCATCACCCTGCTCACTTAGTTATAATTTACGAAAATAAACCGGGTTCTGGTATAATCTGAGTTTGGCTAGCGCGGAAGTTATGAAAAAATCGCGTTTCTCGCCGCCTGTAAGTCCTGTAAGTATTATTTTGCTAGTAATTAGTTAGTTGTTAATGGTTAGTTGTTAATGGTTAGTTGTATTTATACTAACTGGTAACAACTAAATATTACCTGCTAACTCTTTACCAAAATACCGAGAAGTTGTCGATCGATCTTGTCAAGGTCGATCGAATATTTGGATTATTGCTGGCGGCATCCGCGCGGCCTTCTCACCCGAAAATTTGCCAGTACAGGCGATCGAATTTATGAGTGCAATCAAGAAAGAAGATATCCGAGCTTCAACGCCTAATGCCTTCTAAATAAGTGCTTTCTACCTTCGAGTAACCCGGACGGCAGCACCAGGCCAGCTCAGCTAGTGTCACCTCCCCCCACTGTGCTCCGTGCCAGTGAAAACCAACAGGGAGGCTGTTTCCCTCGGAGTGCTGAGCGAATCGCCGGCGAAGCAAGCAATACGCTGTGCTGAGCCTGAGATTGCGCGAAAAAATGGATCGCGAGTCGTTCCCGTATTCCCGCGCTGCTGTGCTTGCTGTTAATGTTTTCTCGATCCATGAGCGCTTGCGGTTCTAATTTACAGAACTCTCGACACCAGACGCGCTCCCGGACATAAAAGCTGTTCCTGGGCTTCTCAAATGTTTCTCTGAGGCATTCCCAGAAAAACTGTATTCATGCCGCAGGTCTTGCCAACAGCAATTGGGCTGCTACAGCCAAGCAATGACCAGCCTAAGTCTTGCGGGAAGGCGACGACAATATTATTCTAATAGCTGCCGACCACTGCATGCCGTACTCGGCGCGCGGGACTGGCTACTTCACCTGTATAAGTTGCTGAAATTAGCTACCCATAATTAAAGATAGTCGCTCTTTGACTAACTGGGCAATATCTGTGGTAATTTAGGTCATTAAATTTGATAATACTGCGGGGTTTAAAATCGAGCAGTAGTGAGTGTTACAGACTAAAAAACCGCTGCGGATTTCTGCTGTTAAAATTCAGGGAGCCGATCGATCCTCCGGCGCAAAGCCGAGCTCACGGACTGGGACCCTAATCAAAATTAAACTTTTGACAGGTGGCTTTTTTAAGTTCCCAGAACAAAACAAAAGCCGGCTTTCAGATAAAAAGCCGACTTTTGAGATAATTTTACCGACGAAGCGTAAAACCGCTAGCTCGCCGATGTTGGTTGGATCGCTTTCGACAATCCGAGTCCGGGAGTGCGACTACCCTGCAGAAAGTAGAAACAATACCCAAACAAAGTCTGAATTATTATTAAATCCGACGGTGGCCGGTGATGCCCTGATTGGGATCGTAAATATCAGCCGTGGTATCAACACCGGGAGTGCCAGGAGCGCCGTAATCAGCCCGAGAAGTATCTACGCTGGGATAGTCGTAGGTGTTCCAATGTTGAATACCTCCGCGACTCAGAATGCTTTCGGCTTGAGCGACTTCTGTTTCGCTGCCGTCAACCAGTACCAAGTAATCTCCTCTCGCTACGCGATCGTTGTATGCTCTAGCTTCCTCTTCGGGAATTCCCATACCGACTAAAGCTCCGATCAAGCCGCCTGCTGCTGCACCCAAAGCCGTACCGGCAAGTGTAGTGGCGATCGCCGTAGCTGAGGCTCCTGCCAGCATAATCGGCCCGATTCCCGGAATTGCCACTAGGCCCAGACCTACCAACAAGCCTGTCAAACCGCCCAAAGTACCACCTGTGAGTGCGCCCTTTGTGGCTCCTTCATCGGATTTGTTGTCCGCGCTGTCATGCACGTCAATGCCTGCGATGTCTCCTTTCGAGTCAGCATCCTTAGCGATGACCGAAACCCGATTCATGTCGAAACCGGCAGTTCTCAGTTCTCCCAGTGCGTGTTCCGTCTCGCGGCGGGTTGAAAATACTCCCACCGCGCGCTTCTGGCGACCCGAAGCTCTGCGACCGGTGTCTGCCGGCACATCGTAAATGCCCCAATCCTGAATGCCCCGCACGCTCATAATTCCTTCGGCTGTGGCAAGTTCGGCATCTGTTCCTTCTACGAATACCAAATATTCTCCGCGCGAGACGCGATCGTTATAAACTTTAGCTTTTTCTTCGGGAACTCCCAAGCCGACCAAACCGCCGACCAAACCGCCTGCTGCAGCCCCAATCGCGCCTCCGACCACAGTATCTGCCAGCAGAGTTGCGATCGCACCCCCTGCCATCACCGGACCCACTCCGGGAATCGCTAGCGCTCCAATGCTTCCGAGTAACCCAATCAAACCGCCCGTCACTGCTCCCGCTGTCGCGCCTGCTTTGGCACCACCGCCCACTTTCTCGTCGGTACCCTTACCAGCGGTAGCGCCCGCAATTTCGTTGCGATCGAGATTTTCCCCAACTACCGAAACTTTATTCATCGGAAACCCGGTACTTTGTAGCTCCTTCAGGGCTAGTTCCGTATCTCGGTAAGTAGAAAATGCTCCTACAGCTCGCTTGTGTTGACCTAAAGCCATTTTCTTTCTCCTGCAAAATATACTACTTTTTCACAACCACAGAATTTATGCTCTGCTTGCTGCCATCAATCACATTTAGTCATTCTTTCCCAACAATTTTCATCGGTCGCTGGGAATAACCTCTGTCTCTATCTTCAGGCTGGTTTCCAACTAATTCTCCGGGATGGGAAATCGGAAATTAGGAAGGGGAAAGTGTAGGTCTTGCGGGAGTTTTGAGTTCATGAATTTTAACTTCAATTTAAACTCTTTAACTTAAAACCACGCTCTCCCTATAGAGTTAACTAAGCGTTGCGATCCGCTGCGAAAGCAATCTTACAATGCCAAACTTTACCCTCTACCCTCAGACTTCTCTCCTAGAGAAATACATCTTTTTCCCTTCTTTTCCTCGGACTTCTTCCTTCACATTTATTGATTGCTGCTAGGCGATGCGGATGCAGCGGGGGCGACAACAGCGGTAACATTGACCTGTTTAACACCCTTAATCTCTTTAGCTAGTGGCTCAATTTTAGCTAAATCAGTTTGATTGGGAACTGTGCCACCTACGGTGACAACCCCGTCTTTTGCATCAACAGTTAGCTGACCTTTAGTGATGTTTACTTCTAACTTGGAGCGCACTTCACTTTGGAGGTCGCCATCGGCTCTTACAGCATCGCCACCCGTCACATTGTTGCGCTGTTCTCTGGCCCTGATATCAGAATTTGCTTGATTTTTGCGAATATCGCTCGTTGCGTCACCCTGAGTTTTTTGAACTGTCTCCGCTGGGGGCGGGCTGGTGGTATTTTCTGTGGTAGAATTAGGAGCATCAGCGCTAGTTTTAGCCCCTTCGCTGCAAGCAGCAGCTCCAAATAACAGGATGCCGCTGAGGAGAATGGGTGTTAGTTTGTTCATAATATGTTAATACCCTCCGGGTAAGCTTTCGATGAGCCTGACTTCCTTGACTTCACTTCCTTGACTTCGTTGAGCCAGATGGGAGCCAGATGGGAGCCAGATGGGAGCCAGATGGAGCAAGAGAGCATCTTTGCTTGTGCTTTCTGCGATTTAAAAATCCTTATATCAAATATATAAATTTGAGGAAGTATCTACATCGCTCCACAGGTGTAAAATTTATCTATTCCGTTAGATAGAGTACAAAAAATAAAATAAGGTCTTAAGTCACATTTAAATTAATGAGTTCTGAGCGCATTATTCCTCAGAAACTCGGTTGATGCCGAAATTTTTCTTTGCTCAGGTCACTTTTTTCCTAGACAACAAGTTGAAAAGCGTAAGTTTTATTAATAAATTCGATCGCCAATCCCAACTAATTTTTCTCTATTCCCTGGAACCTGTGACTTATTCCCTCAACCTCTCTCCATTAAATATGTTAAATTTCCTACACTACTCATTGCCAAACTTCCTGCTTCAAAACAAACGAAAAGAGTCGAGAAATTTTTGAGCATTTTCTGGTTCTGGGGTAGTGGCAACCAGGCCGTAAACGCGCGTTTCCACCAAAAAAACTTGACCTACACCTACGGGTTCACTGGGGGAAAGCGGCTGAAACTCAAATTCTTTTCCGGGATAGCCTCCGAGGGAAATATCCCGCACCTGCAAAACTTTAGCATTCGCTGCCACGACGAAAAAATCAACGGCATTGTTTAAAGTAATTCTGGTATTATTGATATTATTGTTCCTCAGCCTAAAATCAAGGTCAAAGTATTGAAGCAAATAAGTTTCTTTGTTTTTTAAGTTCGATCGGTATGTATGAGCAATAATTTGATTTGAAAAAGTTTCGGAATTAATTTTGGGATTTGCGGGCATATCGATCGCAAACTGACCCATCGCCGAGCAAAATGGCTGCCACTCTGGCGTCTGAATTTCTGCCCGCAGCGGGGCTGGTTGAGATGCAGCGGGACGGGCAAACTTGACAGGGTATGAAACTAATGTAGCAGTAACTAGAAGTAAATACAGAAATTTCATTTGGGTAAAAATTATATATGCCCGATCGATCTGCGCTAGCCTAGAAATATATCTGCAAAGGGGCGATTTATGCTGAATATTATATTTACTCAACGGCAAGGCAAATCTCCAGGTCGATCTAAAACCAATAAAACCAATATACTCGCTGCTGTAAATACTTGGCTGGCTGTGTGTCTGTTGGCTGCTGTCACAGCTTGTGCAAACAGCCCCAACAGCAAGGCCATCGAAGAATCATTAGCCGCCGATCCCACATTAAAACAAAACCCAGTAGTTTTCTCTTCCCCGCCACCAGCGACAGCAATTGAGACAAACTCTACCGCCAAACTTCCTCCCGATTTCCCGACAGAGATTCCACTCTATCCTAATGCTGAGTTAATAGAAGTTGGTGGGCAAACCGATCCGTCGCAAAAAAATGTGCGGCTGCGCTGGGAAAGCACTGATCCTGTTAATTCGGTTCAGAACTTTTACTCCACAGAGTTTGGGCGTCGCAACTGGGAAATAGTCAGCCGCCCCACCGCCGAGGGACAAGGTTCTTTGGTAGCAACGCGAGATAATTTACGGGTAACTGTGTCGCTTTCTCCTACTCAGAAAGTAGGGGGTTCTACAGAATTTGCGATCGACTACAGCAAAGAAAGCCCCGAAATTGCCGCCAGTCCGCAACCTAACAATTCCGAGTCTAGCGCATCTCCAACCGCTTCACCAACTCCATCTAATTCAGAAGGAACTACTCCAACGCCATCCGCCTCGCCAAAATCAGCACAAGTTAGCCAACTAGATACCCAAATTCCTCAACAGTTGCGGCAGTATGTAGCTGATTTAAGTCAGTTGGAAGTGCTGAAAGTGCGATCCTCTCCGAGCGCTTCGCTAACGACAGAAAGTGCTAATTTAGAAACAGCCAGCACTTTGCCCAAACCCAACAAAATTGTCACTCGCCGCGAATACGCCCGCTGGTTAGTAGCAGCTAACAATCAGATTTATGCTAGCCGTCAAGCCAAACAAATTAGATTAGCAGTAGACTCTAGCGAACCAGCCTTTTCTGACGTACCCAAAACAGACCCCGATTTTTCAGCAATTCAAGGTTTAGCAGAAGCCGGTGTAATTCCGAGTTCGCTTTCGGGTGAAAGTAAAGATGTGAAATTTCGCCCCGATGCACCTTTAACTCGCGAAACAATGATTCTCTGGAAAGTGCCTTTAGATAGTCGTCAAGTTTTACCGACAGCTAACATTGACGGAGTGAAAGAAAAGTGGGGTTTTCAAGATGCTTCTAAGATTGATTCCCAGGCATCGCGGGCAGTTTTAGCTGATTTTAACAATGGAGATTTGGCGAATATTCGCCGCGTTTTTGGTTTTACTACTCTGTTTCAGCCGAAGAAAGCCGTGACTCGCGCCGAAGCTGCTGCTAGTTTGTGGTATTTTGGCGTTCAAGATCAGGGATTGTCTGCTAAAGATGCCCTGGAAGCAAAGTCTCAACCAGCTCAATAGAGTTGTTTAGGGTGGTTAAAAGTTTTGAACACACCCTCTACTTACCAATACCCAGGAAACTGGGTTTTTTCTCTGTAAGCAAACCCGGTTTCTGCGTCCAAGACTGCCGAAATTTTACCAATTTTTGATTAATCGGCGTGCGATCGCCCGCCACAAAAATTGCAGCTTGAGTTTCTAGGAGTTCGGTGAATATGGCTTACCCAGAAACCGACTTTTATCTACGAAAATGCCCTGTAAAACGCGAGGCATATCCGGTGAAAAACTCCGTTTCTTTAATTTCTTTAGGAGAGTTGTCATTAAAATTTTTTTTAATGATTGTACATCTGCTTTTCTGTCCTTGTCGCCTACCCTAGGAAATAGATTTTTTTTTGCTTTAATCTTAATTTCTGTATCCTGCCAGACAAGCGCTGCATTTGGCGGGCTAATTTTATACATATTTTCACTAACACTTTGTTCAAAACTCTCAGTAGGATTCCGGATGCCGTAGCGGCCTTAACGATAAATGAACAAGAGTGTTTGAGCTCTTGGAGAGCATTTTTTCATGTACGATATTACCTTATTTACCCCGCAAGACATGGCTAAATGCAGCTTAGTCCTGCGCCACTTAGGTAGAAATACTGCTAGTATGGAAGCCACCAGCCAGAAGATTGTTAACTATATTTACCAACATTTTTGCGATTCGCAAACTGGAGAAAATAGCTGTGCCTTAGTGCGTTTGTTCAAAACTCATCCCTACCGGGAATTAGAAGACTCATTGCAACAATCCGCCCGCCACTTGATGAAGGGCAATTCCCCCGCCGCCGACATGAAATGTTGGACTCTGCTAGCAGCCGCAGGCACAGAACCGCAGTGGAATTCTCGGCACACAGCAGCAGAAAATAGAGCTATTCCATTAGTTAGCACAAAATTAGTGGCTCAAATGCCGGCGATTTCGGAAATAATCCGGCAGTTTGGTTTAGACATTCCTACATTCCTCGGAAGTGAGCCAGAAAGGTTCCTGCAATTAGAGCCGGCAGTATTAAATATTTTTTATGTATCAGAGGCAAAAGGCAGCCCCTTTATTCCTGAGCAAAATTCTTTAATTATTCCCTACAATGTCAAGTCTGTCTTGGGATTTGGGGGACTTCTGCCGTCAGGAAGTTCGTTTGCGGTAGTGATGTTCCTGAAAGTTAAAATTTCCCAACGCAGGGCTGAAATGTTTAAAGATTTGGCACTTAGTGTCAAAACAGCATTGTTCCTTCCCGACGAAAAGAGTGTTTTTGAATATTCAGAAAAGCATACAACCTTTCTTACAAATAACAATAATTGCGAAACCCAATTACTGGAATATCAAGTGGCTACTCTGATGCAATTGCTGGACTTTTCAGAACAAGAAATGCTGATACAAGCCGCTCAGTTTCAACAGATTATTGACAATTTACAGCAAGAACTTGCCGAACACAAAAATAAGGAACAAGCTTGGAAAATAAGCCAAAGTTAATTTACAGGCATCCTCAATATTCCCAATGATGCTACTTTGCAAGTCGAGGAAAATCACGAAATTCAGCGTTTTAATCAAGGGGAAGAACAGATTTAAACTAAGGTCTGTGTTTAGCAACCTGGTTTATCCATGAAACCGAGTTGTTGCGGTATTTGCGGATACTAATTTACGATCGCACATTTTCTCGATCGAGTTTTTCGCTATCAGCAAATTTACAAATGGCTAACGGCGCGCCTTTCTGCGGGAAATTGGTCGCACTGGGGAGAAGGGCTAAACGCTTTGAGCGTAACTTTTGTAGCATTTCCTATTTCCTTAAGTGTTAGTTCGTTTTTGCTTCCGGCTCCCTATGGAAACGTCAGCTTAGATTATTATTTGTTAAGGAAGAGTCTATTTTGGTTGAGGCTAAGTATCATGCTAACAATATTTTTTATTTAGCCGGCTTACCCCTACAAATATGACTGTAAAATTCAACATCCGAAAAGCCTGATTCGTAAGCTTTTGGCAGGGGATAATTGATGGGGATCTACACAAAAGCGCAGTTACAATAGGAAAAGAAAATAACTGCTGGGACTAGCGTGCGGCGCGATGGGGATACTGAGTGGACGAAGGCTACAAATCGGGGAGATTTGTAGCCTTATATTTGTCAATAGGAATTTTTGACAGCAACAACGCGAATTCGGCGATAATCTGCAATCCAATTACCATAGCGGTACAGCGTCGGCCGCAAACGCTCTTCAACGGAGTTCATTACCTGCGATCGCACACCATCAGACAACCCCGACAAAAACTCGCCAGCAAACATTTCAATCCAATTTACCATACCCGCGCTGCCACCTTCTAGGGAAGTCGGGCGATCGAACAAAACGGCATAACTAACCTCAAATCCCTGCTTTTCCAAAAGCCCAGCATACTCGCCAATACTCGGAAAATACCAAGGATTAAGCGCTTCAGGCTCCTCGCAGCCAATTTCTGCCAAAACACTCAAAATTGCCCGGACGATCGCCCCCACGTTCCCCTTACCGCCAAACTCAGCCACAAAACGCCCTCCCGGCTTCAGCGCTTTTTCCACACAATTAATCACAGCATCCGGCTGTTTAATCCAGTGCAAAACCGCATTAGAAAACACAGCATCTAACGGCTCTTCTACTTGAAAATTCCTCGCATCTGCGACAGAGAAGTTAATGTGAGGATAGTTAACTTTAGCCGTGGAAATCATCGACAAAGATGAATCAATACCTTGCACAAAAGCACCACTTTGAGCGATCTTTTCAGTTAACTGTCCGGTACCGCAGCCCAAATCCAGAATTTGTTCACCAGTCTTCGGAGCGAGTAACTCCAAAAGCGATTCGCCGTACTGCCACACAAAGGCGTGCTTTTGTTCGTAAAGAGTTGTATTCCAAGAATTTTGTGCCATGATAATTACCCTGAACCTTTATTATCTTTCTCTGTGTTCTCTACGTCTCTGCGGTTAATAAAAAAAAATCCTTCTTCACAAAACCAACCAACTTATTTGTTGGCGAGTTGGGCTATCGCACTTCCCTCGATTCGGCAAACTCTAATATTTTCCAAAATGCGCGCTCCCTGCTTTTCATAAAAAGCAATTCCCGGCGCATTGCCAGTATTAACAGTCCATTCCATACGCCCGCAATTTGTGGACTCAGCAATTTGTGCCAAATACTTTAACAGCGCTGTGCCGACTCCCATTCCTCGCATAGGATCTCGCACAAATAAATCATCAAGCCAAAGACACGGCTGCGTCAATAAACTTGAATAGGAGGAATAAAAAAGAGCAAAGCCTACCGCTGTTCCTGCAACTTCAGCCAACAAAACCCGCACTAGCAGAGGCTGGCAAAACAACGTTTGCTGCAATTTATCTGCTGTTGCTGCCAACAAATTTTTAGATCCATCAAATTCGCTTTTTTGCGAGATAAAATCCATGATTAATTCCAAATCTGCTAGCTCTGCTTCTCTAATTTTGATATCCAAATTAGCCATTGTTTAATTTTCAATGTCGCCTATTAATCACTGTATGAAATATCATCATTAATGTCCAATATATGTTTAACTAACCACTTATACTTTTAAAATATAAATGATTGGGGAGCTATGGAACTTCGGCATTTGCGTTATTTCATTGCAGTTGCAGAGGAACTGAATTTCACTCGCGCAGCCGAAAAACTGCATATTGCCCAACCTCCGCTGAGCCAACAAATCCAGCATTTGGAGGCAGAATTGGGGTTTCAACTGTTTCGCCGCACCAAGCGGACGGTGCAGTTAACGGCAGCGGGACAGGTTTTTTTCGAGGAGACCGGGAAAATTCTGCAGCAAGTCGATCGAGCAATTCAACTCGGCCGACAAACCAGTCGGGGCGAACTCGGACAATTGACGATCGGCTTTGTGAGTTCCTCCGCCCACAACGTGGTTCCAGCGATTTTGCAGGCCTTTCGCACTCGGTGTCCCGCCGTCAAGCTGGAACTGCACGAACTGACGACAAACGAACAGTTGCAGCGGCTGCGGTTCGGGCAAATTGATGTCGGCTTCGTGCGCCCTCCGGTTGAGGAAGACGGGATAAATTCTGAAATCGTTTTTCGAGAACCGCTGATCGTGGCACTGCCAGAAACGCATCATTTGGCCGATCGCGCGAAGGTGGAATTACGCGAACTTTCCACGGAACCGTTCATCCTATTTCCGCGTTCCCTAGCTCCGGGGTTGTACGATCCGATCGTCAGTCTTTGTCAGCAAGCAGGTTTTAGCCCGATCGCAGCTCAAGAAGCAATTCAAATGCAAACGATTGTCAGCTTGGTAGCCGCCGAGATGGGAGTGGCGATCGTCCCGGCATCAATGCAAAATTTTCAACGCAGCGGGGTTGTTTACAAAGCGTTACCAGAATCAACCTGCATTGTGGCGATCGCTCTGATTTGGCGCAGCGATCCAACGGCGGCAGTGCAGCGCTTTTTGGAAGTCGCCAGACTTCAGCAGCGGATTTGATATTTGAGATTGTAAATTTGAGATTGACTGGTAAATTGACAAAGTTATCAAAACTCAAAGATTTTCTGTGCAACAACACCCGTAGAATGATTAATTGATGCTCGGAGTTCGAGCAACTACCGCCGTAAAAGTCGGCACGATCCGACCCCAACGGATCACAATATCCCACGTAACTATTCAGTACAAGAGAGCAAGGGATGGTATTGGCAACAGAAATGGGTTCGTCCCAACCGGAATCCTCTTTCGATTTATCTACTTATCTAGTCAAGCGAAAAGAGGCGATCGAGGTAGCTCTCGACAGTGCACTGCCGGTCATCTACCCAGAGAAAATCTACGAAGCAATGCGCTACTCGCTGCTAGCGGGGGGCAAGCGCCTGCGTCCGATCCTGTGTCTGGCTAGCTGCGAACTGGCAGGCGGCACTACATCTATGGCAATTCCCACAGCTTGCGCTTTGGAAATGATCCACACGATGTCGCTGATTCACGACGATTTGCCGGCAATGGACAATGACGACTACCGGCGCGGCAAACTGACGAACCACAAAGTCTACGGCGAGGATATTGCCATTTTGGCTGGCGATGGTTTGCTGACCTATGCTTTTGAATTTATCGCCACTAAAACTCAGAACGTACCCCCCCACCAGGTGTTGCAGACGATCGCCCATTTAGCGCGGGCATCGGGTGCTGCTGGACTCGTAGGCGGTCAGGTGGTTGATTTGGAATCGGAAGGAAAGACAGATGTTTCTCTGGAAACTTTGAATTACATTCACGCTCACAAAACAGGCGCGCTGTTAGAAGCCTGCGTAGTTTGTGGGGCAATTCTGGCTGGTGCCTCAGCAGCAGATTTGCAGCGACTGTCTCGTTTCGCTCAAAATATTGGGCTGGCTTTCCAGATCGTTGACGACATTTTGGATATTACTGCTACCCAAGAAGAACTGGGCAAAACTGCTGGCAAAGATGTTCAAGCAGGGAAAGTCACTTATCCGAGTTTGTGGGGAATTGAGGAGTCTCGGCGCCAAGCTTCGCAGCTTGTTGCTGATGCTAAGGCTCAATTGGCAGTGTTTGGGAGCAAAGCTCTACCGCTGCTGGCGATAGCCGATTTTATTACCAGCCGGAGTAACTAGAAATACCAAACACTATGCAGGAAATTTGCAGCGCCATCTTAAACAATCATGTACTCGTGGTTGCTTTGCTCGCTTGTCTGGCGGCTCAGATAATGAAGTTGCCGATCGAGTTGGTCAAAAATCGCAAGTTTAATCTTCGGTATTTGGTAACAACGGGGGGAATGCCCAGCGCTCACTCGTCTTTTGTGGGCGCTTTGGCTGCTGGAGTCGGACAAACGATGGGATGGGAAAGTCCGGATTTTGCGATCGCTGCGATCTTTGCAATTATTGTGATGTATGACGCAGCAGGCGTCCGCCAAGCAGCAGGCAAGCAAGCTCGCATCCTCAACCAAATTATTGACGAGTTTTTTGAGGAAGATCACAACCTTAATGAGGCTCGCCTGAAAGAGTTGTTGGGACACACTCCTTTTCAAGTGCTTGTCGGTTTGGGGCTAGGAATCACTATTGCTTGGATCGCAGGGCCTGCATATTAGTTAACTGTTAACTGTTAGTTGTTGACTGTTAACTGTTAACTAATGACTACTGACCGAATTCTGCTTGCAGCAGGTCGTCATTATCATCGGCGATCGTGGCGACAATAGTAATAACCCGAGAAATTTCCCCAGCCGAGATTTCCGCCATCGTCCGAGTCGATACTACGGCAACTTGATTATCAACAATGGCAAAATGAGCTTCTAAAGTAGACAGCCAATTCATTTCTAGAATTTTCCGCATTAATTGAGCTTCATTCTTCGCTGGCAACTGCAGTACAAAAGCCCAAACAGTCAAAGTATCATCTTCGGTTTCGCCCGTAAGTTGTACGAACACTTCGACACTGCCGTACTTGAACTTCCAAAGATGTCCGCCAGCTTCACTTTGACCGACCATCACTTTTTGGTCTACAGCCATGCTGGCGATGACAGTTTCAATTTCTTCTGCATAGGTGACGGCTGTGGCTTTTTCGACCTGCTCGGAGGCGATCGCGCTTTCACTCGATTGGCTTTCTGCGGAAGCTGTTTGTAGGTTCGGCTCGCTGGTAGTCATGATTATATTTAGACGGAAAACTATTCCAATAATCAGTTTACTTGCTAAAGCTTAAAATTATGACTTTAAATACACTGGTTCCGAGGCTATGCCTGGGAACCAGTATATCTCGCTTGTCTGCAGAGGCAGGCGCAAGTTTGACTTGCAGAGCGGTTTCAACCAGGTTCGCGATCGTATTTAAGCCTTGGGCTTAGCCGCCGCCGGCTTCTTCTCAATGGTATTCAAGCCGTTGAGGAACATGGGTACCAATTTCTCCATAAATGCCTGCGGGTCGCGGTTCCAGGCCCGCTGAGCTACATCGACTCTGGTCATTTGTAGATCGGGGGCCAGCAGGCTTGCGGGCAAGCGTTCCATCAGGTATTGCGGGCGTTCCCACATCGGCATGGTGTTGGCAATATCCACAAGGCGGGTGACGCGGCGGAGTTCTGCCCCCAGCATGATATCCATTCCCGATTCAAAAGCTGCTTGTTCGATCGCCATATACTTGCGCTTTGCCTGTTCCACCTTTTGGCGGTGTTCCGGGCTTTTGTCGGCGATTTTGGCCAGCCAGCGGTTGCCCCAGCGGACGTGACCAGCTTCTTCTGGAAAAATCTTTTCGATGGTTTCGCGGATTTTGATGTTTTCTGCGGTTTGGGGAGCCTGTTTGAGGGCGTGGATGTGCGCTGAGAAGTATTCGCAGCCACGCTTTTCGGTGACATTGATTGCGACTAAGCCTGCAATTATACTGTCATCGAGGTTGCGTTTCGGGTCGTATATATCTTTGTCCAGCAGGCGGTCAAATTCGTCAATGTAGGACATTCCCGGCGGCGTTCCCACATTTTGGCCGAGGTCTACCAGCAAGTCGGTGAGCCACATAGCGTGCCGCGCTTCGTCGGAAATGTGCCGGGAGAGGTCGCGTACGAGTTCGGCCGGTTCCCCGTCTAGCCGTTCGATCACGTCGGTGAGGTCTTTGCAACTGCGCTGTTCGCTGTAGCGGTAGCGGTTGAGGGTGATCAGGTGAATTTCGCGATCGCGCACTACATTAGCTAAAATTTCGCGCGCTCCCATTGCGTTGCGTAGCTTGCGGGGGTAGGCAACAGTCATGCTTTTATGTTGTTTTGTAAAGATACTTATATAAGTGTAACGCAGTTTTTTCGACAACCAATTACCTCGCAAGGCAGAAAGTTATTGTTTAGCACGGAGAGTCAATTTTATACAGACAGTTTTTTTACTAGCTCAACCAACGACAATAGTTTGGAGTTGCCAGTCATACAATTTTAGATTTTAGATTTTAGATTAAAAATGACTGATGATTATCAGAGTTGGGAGCTTTTCTACAGTTAGATTATTTTTTTAAACTGCGATCGCGCAAGGGTTGCGCGGATCGCAGAAAGCAACCTCATACACTCAAAACTTTTCAGGTTCCCTCGAGTCTTGGGTCTCAACACTAGCAGACTCTTGTTGAAATTTTCGCGCCTCTTCTACTTCTAACCTAGCCAGAGTTGTCGCCACATCAGCTAACTGTAAAGCCAGATTCATCCGACAAACCGGGTTTTTTTCCCTCCAGAGGTCTTTTGCCAAGAAATGTACTCGATAGCGAAACATTTTAATTGAATTTGGCGGAGTAACTTTCACGGTCATAGTCTTTCTTCTGTTGAAGTTTGAATGCCCAGCAGCACCCGTTCTAGTTCCAAGTAAACAAATGTCAGCATGATTACTTTATCTTCATCGGTGATTGTAACACTACAAGTTGCCGATCGAGGTTCAACGCCTTCGTGCCTGACAACTACAGTATATTTTCCCTGCTTCAGGTTATCAAAATTCACATCTGCCTCAAACAGGTCAACTGTCTCCTCGGCCAGCACTCGTCCTTCTTGAGTCAGTAAAGTGACAAACGCAATGCCGTCAACTGAAGTCATGGCGACGTTACTCTGATTGCGGATCATCACAAAAATATCGGACATCGTTTAGTCATTGTTAATTGCTAATTGCTAATTTAGAATGAGTGCAGAATCTCACAAACAAAGGAGCATAAATACGGTGAATTATTTCAAGTTTTTGCTAATTTTGCCTGTTAGTGCAGCGGTTCTCGGTTTAGGAAAAAGTGTGGTTCTAGCTGCTGTCTGGAATATCTCTGAGAATGAGCCTGGTTTGCAACTTCACGGCGTGCGGGTTACTCAAAGGGACGATCGCAATTTAACTAACTCAAAAGGTACATTAAAAGAAGGCAGTGCCCTCTCTGTCGATCCTGATGAAGTTACAGGCATACCAAAAGCTGAGGCCAAGGCACGTTTCATTCTGAATAAGATATATCGGGTTCAGGAAGGCACTACTCCTGACGATTTATTTATTGTTGATGAGAAAGCAAATAAATGGGCTGTAGAGGATGTCTCTGAGGCTACAATGGGTCCTACTACTAACAGCGTTGCCCAGATAGTGTCGGGTAACGGGAGAGTCTGGGCTCTGATCCAGAAGTTCTAAACTCGAAAAAAACGCCGCTTTTAAAGGCGGCGTTCTTATTAATTAAAAATTACAGGTTAAAAATGGTATAATTCCCAGTTTTAACTTTTAATTTTTAATTATTAATTTTCTTCTAACAGTCGTAGTAGAGAGCAAACTCGTAGGGGTGAGGACGCAGCCGCATCGGGTTGACTTCATTGTCGAGTTTGTAGGAAATCCAGGTTTGGATGAAGTCTTCGGTAAATACGCCGGTTTCTGTTAAGAAACTGTGGTCTTTTTCTAAAGCTTCTAAAGCGCCTTCCAAGGAACCGGGAGTCGAAGGAATCTTGCTCAATTCTTCAGGGGAAAGGTCGTAGATATCCACGTCCAAAGGTTCGCCCGGATCGATTTGATTCTTGATGCCGTCTATGCCGGCGCACAGCATGGCTGCAAATGCTAAATAGGGGTTGGATGTGGCATCGGGACAGCGGAATTCTAACCGCTTGGCTTTGGGGTTGGTTCCCGACAACGGAATCCGCACTGATGCCGATCGATTCCCTTGAGAGTAAGCTAAGTTTACAGGCGCTTCAAAGCCCGGAACTAAACGCTTGTAGGAATTGGTCGTGGGGTTGGTGATTGCCAAAAGTGCCGGTGCGTGCTTGAGAATGCCACCGATATAATGCAGTCCCATTTGGCTGAAACCAGCATATTGATCGCCTGCAAATAGAGGCTGACCGTCTTTCCAAATCGACTGGTGAACGTGCATCCCGGAACCGTTGTCGTTAAACAGCGGTTTGGGCATGAAGGTGATGGTTTTGCCGTATTTTTTGCCGACGTTTTTGATGACGTATTTGTAAGTTAGCAAGTAGTCGGCTGCTTGTACTAAAGTTGCAAAGCGGAAACCGAGTTCGCATTGACCGCCGGTGGCGACTTCGTGGTGGTGTTTTTCGATGGGTACGCCACATTTTGCCATTGTCAGCAGCATTTCCGTTCTCATGTCTTGAGAGGTGTCGGTTGGTGCTACTGGGAAATAACCTTCTTTGTAACGCGGTTTATAGCCGAGGTTGCCGCCTGCTTCTTCTTTGCCGGAATTCCAGCGACCTTCGATCGAATCTACGTAATAGTAGCCGGAATTTTGGGTTTGGTCGAAGCGAACGTCGTCAAAAATAAAGAATTCTGCTTCCGGCCCAAAGAATGCTGTATCGCCGAGACCGGTCGAAAGCAAGTAGTCTATGGCTTTTTGGGCAATGGTCCGGGGACAGCGACTGTACGGTTCGCCGGTGCGAGGTTCTTTGATGCTGCAAATGAAGCTGATGGTCGGTTCTGCCATGAACGGGTCCATCCAAGCGGTGGTCGGATCGATGACCATCGTCATGTCTGATTCGTTGATGGCTTTCCAGCCCCGAATGCTGGAACCGTCGAAGGGTACGCCGTCTGTGAATGAGCTTTCGTCGATTTGGTCGTGGTACAGGGAAAGGTGCTGCCAGATCCCCGGCATATCGATGAATTTGAGGTCAACGATCTGGATCTTATTTTCTTGTATGTAGTTTAAGGCTTCTTGGGGTGTCTGGAACATGACTTACTCCTGATATTGGTTGTGTCTTGGCGATCGGCCGATTTCAGACTGTTTGGGCGATCGTAGGCCTTCAGTACCCACTATTTTGTATCTATGGCTACAAAATTTTGAAATTGCTGCCCAGTGCGGCCTGGCAGTTCGTGATTCTTGCCCTGTGGATTATTTTTCGGCTGAAGATACAAGGCAGACGGCTGAATTTTGCTGCCGTTTGCCGAGGATAGACTACCTAGAGTGAAAATCCCATCTCAAATCTTAATCAAACGCCGATTTGTAGTAGTCTACAATAGGCGGTCTGTCTCAGATAGCAAAGTATTGATAAAGATTTTTGGGAGAGAAACTTATGCGCGATGCAGTGACGAGCCTGATTGAAAATTATGATGTTGCTGGTAGGTATTTAGACCGAGATGGTATCGATCGGTTGAAATCTTATTTTGCAACGGGCACGGCACGGGTACAGGCGGCGGCGGCGATTAACAGCAATGCTGCGGCAATTGTCAAGCAAGCTGGTATCCAGCTATTTGCTGAACAGCCGGAACTGATCCGTCCCGGGGGAAATGCCTACACGACTCGTCGCTACGCGGCTTGTCTGCGGGATATGGACTACTACTTGCGCTATGCTACTTACGCCCTGGTGGCTGGAAGTACCGACGTGCTCGACGAGCGCGTGCTGCAAGGTTTGCGGGAAACTTACAATTCTCTAAGCGTTCCCATTGGCCCGACGGTGATGGGAATTAGCATTATGAAGGAGATGGTTAAGGCTCAGGTGGAAGCTGCTGGCTTGTCTGTGGGGCCTTTTTTGGAGCAGCCTTTTGATTACATGATTCGCGAATTGAGCGAACAAGATATTTAAGTCAATTTGCTAGTTCTTGTAGCAGTAAATTGCATTTTTGGCTGGCAGTTAGCAGCACTTAGATCGATCGCTTTTTTTGGCCTCACAGCCTCCAAGCGATCTTTTTTTATGGGTTATACAATTTTAGATTAAAGATTTCCGATTAAAAATTATAGATTAAAAATTTGAATACTTGGGAATGACTGATGAATTAAGGGTGTGGAGCTTCCCTCTAATTGCATTCTTGTTTGAAACTGGTGCTAAAAATCGTCAACACATCCCCAGACGAGGCATTTGTCCAGGGGATTTTTGGTTTGGCGCAGATCGATTTGTGTGACGGTTGTTGCTTCTACTTCGCCGTTGGGGTAAAGAATGTGGATGATATCACCGCTGATGAATGCCAGGGGATTTTCTTGACAATTGCCCTGATTTCTGATAGGAAAGTTAATTATTTTCATGGTCGATCGCCCGCATGGTATGTGTAGCGCTTTTAGCTCCATATAAATCATCCGCTAGTCACAAAAATTATTGTGTGATTCTATGAATGTTTATCTGTGATCCAACTAAACAATCAGAGCGATCTCAGTCACATCCTGTGACCTAGGGGCGATCGCCCCGCGACAATCGCAAAACCAAAATAATCGCCAAAAATTAGCAGTGGAGCTTGTGCGTAAGTGCTAATCTGGTACTGTTCTTAACCCTATCCGTACAGATTAAAAACCTTGGCTAAACAGCGACTAGACACATTATTGGTCAGCCTAGATTTGTGCAGTTCCAGACAGCAAGCTCAGGCTTTGATTCGGACTGGGAAAGTCTCCATCAACCAACAGGTAGTTGACAAACCGGGTACTGAGGTTGACATCGCAGCAAAAATTCAGATTAAAGAGCGATCGCGCTATGTTTCTAGAGGCGGCGACAAATTAGCCAAAGCTTTAGAAGTTTTTGCGATTCCCGTTGCAGGCAGAATTTGTCTCGACGGCGGCATTTCCACAGGCGGTTTTACCGACTGTTTGCTGCAAGCCGGGGCCGCCCTAGTATACGGCGTAGATGTTGGCTACGGTCAAGCAGATTGGGGCTTGCGTAACGATCCGAGAGTAATTTTGAAAGAACGCACCAATTTGCGGTACATGACTGCTGCTGAGCTTTACGGCGACTCTGAGCGAGCAGATTTGGCGGTAGTAGATGTGTCGTTTATTTCCCTGGATAAGATTTTACCCGCGCTGTGGGAATTGTTGGTACCACCGCGAGAAGCGGTGTTGCTGGTAAAGCCGCAGTTTGAGGTAGGGCGCGAGAGAGTCGGAAAAAAAGGCGTAGTGAGAGACTCAGCAACTCAAGCTGATGCGATTTTTCAAGTGTGGAAGGCAGCCACAGCTTTAGGATGGCAGCAACGCGGCTTAACGTGGTCGCCTTTACTTGGCCCGGCCGGTAATATCGAGTATCTTTTATGGTTGGGGATCGATCGCGAACAAGAAACAGACCAGAGGGCGATCGAAGAGGATGTTGTGACAGAACGGATCGCACAAGTCACCAAAGCAGCGGCGCGGGAACTTGTCGATAGATTGTAGATTGTAGATTGATTTCTAGATGTCAAACTAATCAATTTTAAAAGTCAAATTTGGAACTCCAGATTGCTTTAAAATTTCATTTTTTTTTGTCAATCGGACTCCTCAACTTTCACAAGAGTGAATAATTCCATGCAATCATTCAAACAAGCCGGTTCAATTTTACTCTACGTTCTAGGTGGCATCGGGTATGTAGCAATTGTAGCTACTATTTTAGGCGTTTCAATTCTCATCAAGTGGGCCGCTCTGCTACTAGCCGACAAATTATTATATACAATTCTGATTATCGGCGATTTGTTGAGGGGTATCGAAATTATTGAACTGTTAAATATATTGATATTTGCATTTATCGGTATGGGAGTGGGTGTGGCTACAAGACTTCTGCACCCTCAATACGGTCGCAAAATTAGTGCGGCTTTGTTGATAGTTATAGTTCCCTTAGTTTTCATGATTACACCAGCCATTCGATATAATGCTTGGCTGGAAAAAGTGGAAGAATCGGATAAATTATCGCCTTCGCAAACTGCAACCTTAACTAACTCATTTTTGAATAGAAAAGTTGGATTGCCAGGTTTTATCGGTTATTACGTATATACTGGTCAGTTTCCGGTTATTCCGACGAAACAATCGGAGATGAAAGACCTTGACAGTTTTGAAAAAAAAGTTAATTCCAGATTTGTACAGTTCACAGGTATTGCTCCGACTATTGTTTCTTGGTCAATGCGGGTTTGTTTTTGGCTGATTAGAATATTTTACTTTTCTATAGCGGTAATTGCCACGATCGCGCATTTTAGGGAAGGTGTGAGAATCGCGAGACGGTAATACGATTTTCGATTAAAGAAGGGGATATCACTGATGAATATCCTGCTTTGGAGCTTACCTACAGTGGCATTCTTTTTTGACAATAGTATCTGGGGGGGTGACAAAGAGGTCTACGAGATAGACTGTATAAGGGTTGCGGTCCGCATACCTTGTTGATAAAAGCGGCGTTTATTGGGAGTTAACTTCATTAACTGTTCTACCTCGTCAGAATATTGTT
>NZ_JAUBQU010000302.1:0-1207 GCF_036701435.1 Microcoleus sp. Pol12A5 | reverse complement strand
TAAGAAGGGTTTTTTCAGAGAATAACTCAGGCACAAATATGATTTTATGTCAACTTAATTTAGATGCGTTTACCCTGAAACAATAAGCGAAAGTAATCAACAAAACCAAAGCTAAAAATCGGGTAGCATCCACCCGAGTAAATTCCATATTATAGCCGCCACTTTTGCAATCTCTAAACATCATTTCAATACCCCACCGTGCTTGATAGAGTTGCTTAACCAGCTTGGGGTTAGAAATCGTAGTTAGTAAATACCACGGTTCTTTTACCTTTTTCCCTCGGTGACTTTTTTCCCAATAAACTCCTAAGTTAAATTCCTGAATAGGGTCAGATTTTTGAAAGGTTACATTTTTGAAAAAGTGGGATTCGCCCGCTTTAAATCCTTGGGTTTTTAAAGACTTACCTGGCTGGCATGAAGTCGCTACAAAAGCACTCTTTTTTTGACGAAATACAACGTCTACACCCTTTGCCCTGAGCCAGTTCGCGAGCTTAGCACTATGAAATTCTCGGTCCCCTATTACCACGACCGGATAAGGTTTTAGAAGGGCTAGTACCGGCCCTAGTACCCGTTTCTGTTCCCGGAAAGAACTACTGCCAAATTTAGAGAGTAGCTCCCAATATATTGGTAAAGCATGATTTCCCCAAATTATGGTGGCCATGAGTAGATTCCGGTCTCTCCATTGAGTTCTATCGAGAGCAATCGCTACATAGTTTTTGGTTTTAAATCTTAATTTTGAGGGGTGTCTCCGTTGCGCTCTATTTAATTTTTTCTCTATAAATTCAGATTTTAAAGTTGCCTTAATTATCGGAAACCAGAGTAACTTAGCCGAGAGCTGAGGGAGTTCCAGAAATCGCTGGATATTTCTGATTCGACTCTTGTATTTAATAGGTTGTGGAAAGAAGTTGGCGAGAGTTGATAATCTGACGTTTCGATAACTTTGAAGCATCAAAACTAAGATTTCTAAGGTCTTTGCTTGACTTTCGCTCAGATGAATGCGTAATAACGAGTGGTATAATGTCTTTAACATTTTTGGTTAGGGTGGCTCCAAGGGCCACCCTCTTTTTGACGACTTATCCATTATCTCAAACAATTGCCCCGTCTGGGTTTGACCTCCGTTGTCACCCTCTCAGGGTACAAGCACTACTAAAGCGCAAAAAAGAGACAGGAAAATTACTCCCTAGTCAGGCTCATGGTGGTAAACCGAGCC
>NZ_JAUBQU010000165.1:0-9528 GCF_036701435.1 Microcoleus sp. Pol12A5 | reverse complement strand
AAAATTATGTTTCGCCGAGCTTGAATCACCCATTAATTGCGATAGCGATTTTTCTTAACTTATTCAGCAAGCCCTATCTATTTTTCCTAAGCTAGATGCCGCTCGACACCGGGTATCTGGGTTAGCTGAGTTGCCGATTAAATCGACTAAAGTGGCGATCGCAACTGGGTGATTTTTGTCTATTTCTCCCAAATATTCTGCCGCTTGAAGCCGGGTCTGTTCATCACCTGAAGTGCGGATTAACTCGATGAAAGCGGCGATCGCCACTGGGTTATCTTTGCCGATTTTCTCTAATTTATTTCCCAATTCCCACAGATGATAGGCATTCTGAGAAGTGCCAAGCAACTCGACTAAAGCGGAGAGTGTAACTGGGTTATTGTTGTCTATTTTTCCTAAGCTTTCTGCCGCTTGAAGCCGGGTATATTCACTTTGAGAAGTACCGAGCAACTCCACTAAAGCGGAGATGGCCTCTGGGTTATTTTTGCCTATTGCCCCTAAGCTTTTTATCGCTTGACACCGGGTACTTTCAGCACCGGAATTGCGGATTAACTCGACTAAAGCGGCGATCACAACTGGGTTATTTTTGCCTATTTTACCTAAGCTATCTGCCGCTGACCACCGGGTTCTTTCATTGGAATTGCGGCTTAACTCGACTAAAGCGCTGATTGCAACTGGGTTATCTTTATCTATTTTCCCCAAACATTCTGCGGCTCGCCACCGGGTAACTTGATTGCGGGAAGTGCGGATTAAATCGACTAAAGCAGCGATCGCAACTGGGTTATTTTTGCCGATTCTTGCTAATCTTGCTGCCGCTTGATAACGATTATCTTTAGGACGGTAGTTGCGGATTGAATCCAATAAAGTTTCGATCGCTACCGGGTTATTTTTGTCTATCCTACCTAAAATTTCTGCTGCTCGCCCTTGAGTAACTTTATTATCTGAAGTGCGGATTAACTCGACTAAAGCGGCGATCGCAACTGGATTATTTTTCCCTATTTTCACTAAGCTATATGCCAATATTATACAGGTAGGTACGTTATGCCGAGAGAAATGCGGGTAGAAATGGTTATCAACTGAATTGCGGATTAGTTCTACTAAAGCTGCAATCGCTTCTGGGCTATCTTTGCCTATTTTTCCCAAGCTATATGCCACTCGCTTCCAGGTCTTGTTCTCAACTGACTTGCGGAGTAACTCGACTAAAGTGGCGATCGCAACTGGGTGATTTTTTTCTATTTTCCCTAAGCTCTCTGCCGCTACAGACCGGGTATGTTCATCCTGAGAAGTACCGATTAACTCGACTAAAGCGGAGATAGTTTCTGGGTGATATTTGCCTATTTCCCCTAAGCTTTTTGTCGCTCGCCTCCGAGTATATTCATCACCTGAATTGCGGATTAACTCGACTAAAGCCGAACCCGCCTTTTCCCGATCCGTCTCTTTCAGAACTTCCCTTGCTCTATCGACAATTGGATCGAGAAATGTCCGCCAATCCTGTTTTTGCTTATTAAAAGAACCAAATCCCCAAATAACAATCTGCGACACAATCTCATCAGCAAGACTACAATCTTTAAACTCAGCAATCCCCGCAGCCGCTAGAAAATACGCCCGATATCCATAAAATTTATCCCACCTAACCTTAAACTTAACCAACGCCTTAATAAACGCTTCCTTCTCCTCTTTCCCTACTTCCTCCCGCCCCAACCACAGCAAAATCACCTCTTGCCACTGCTTCTCAAAAATGCGATACCTAGCATCAGGATGTTGCGGATTCTTAGGAATATGATTCAAGAAAAAGTGCCAATCCTCAACCGCCAACGCCGCAAAATATTCCTGAAATGTCGGATGGTAAAAAGCATAAATCCCCTCCGCCGTCTCCGCATCCCTCGCCACTAAATTCAGCCAACCCAAACGACAAGCTAACTCAAAATGGAATTCACCCATCACCCGATATGCCACACTTTCGGGCAACTGAAACCGGTCCGTTTCATTTAACATCCCTGAAAGTGCCAATTTCCCCAAAGCCGCATTCAATTCCTGCTGCTGAATCAAATTCAGGCGCGGTTTTTTGCACTGATACAAAGTAGTCACAAATAGCCGATAAAGCTTAGCCTTAGTATCCGGCAACTCCCCATCCAACGACTGCCAAGTGCCGCACAATAACGAACATCTCAGGGGATTTTTCACTAAATCTCGGATTCGCTCTTTTCCTGTTGCTGCTAATGCTTCCCGTAGCTGTTGAGAAAGCACCCCCCCAGCCCCCCTTGCTAAGGGGGGAGCAAGAGTTTCATCTTCTCTTGTCTGCTCCCCATCATCTCTTGTCCCCCCCCTTACCAAGGGGGGGTTAGGGGGGGTTCCAAACCATTTATCGATAAACATTTCCACCTGTTCGGGATAGGAAAACTCCAGAGTACGATAAGTATCAAAAGTATCCAACGCAGAGCCGATCGCATCCCAAACATTCTGCCGACAACTTAGCACAATTCGCGCCTTTTGAATACAGCCGCCAGTTCTAATTTGCTGCAGAATTTCCGCCAAAGGATTGCCATCTCCGACAGCCATCTCATCCGCCCCATCCAAAACCAACCACAGGCGCTCAGCATTAAACTGTCCTAAAAAATCATCCTTAATTTCTGCAGTCGCGTCAGCCTTCCCAATTCTTTTAATAGCCGCCAACAGCCAATTATCAAATAAATACGGCTCTAATTCCTTCCCCTGCAAATCCGCCAAGGATACCCAAATTACAATTGCCTCGGAAATGCCCGCCGCTACCCAATTCGCAATCTGCCGCAACAGCATTGTTTTCCCCGCGCCCGGTTCCCCAATAATTCCTAACCGCTTCCCATTGCTTTTAGGGCTACTTCCTTGCTGGATAACTTGCTCAAGAAACTCGCTGTGTTCAAATTTTTGGGTAACTTCCTTTTCCCGGTACAAATCCGAACCTTCCTCAGCCGCAACCTCCTCGCGTCGCTGAGTCACTTTCTGCCGTTCCACCAATCCCAGCGGCACATAAACATCATCTATTTCATGGTTGCCAAAAGTTAGCTGATTGCTACTAAGCCGCTGCTGTTCTTTATCCTCTAATATCTGCTGGCAAATAGCTTGCCAATCAATCGGCACGTAAACAATCCGGCTTTTTTCAACTATCTCCTCAAGCCAAGCATACATCTCTTGGGTTCTGCCATCAATCCGGGTTAAACTCTGCCCCGTAAAAATCTGAAAAGCTTTGTCATTGTCCTTGATTTCCCGAGCAAAGTATACAGATACCAAGGTAAACAATTCTTGCTCTAACTTAGTCTTGTAGGGTGCGACATCGCAATTTTCTAGGGCGACTTCCAGCAATTTTGGCTTGACTTCTTCAACCTGATTCTGTTTTAACTCATCTGCGGCAGTCAGCAGCCATTCTATCTCATCTAAACCTGCAATGGGAATCCCAGAGGAGAATGTTTCTTTATCAACCTGTTCTAACTCTAATTTGAGCTTTTCGAGCTTTCGTTTCAACCACTCAAAATCCCACCGCCTGTCTTGCAGCGCATAGGAAAAACTCTCTCGGTTAGCCGCATTTTTTGGATCGATTTCCTGTTTGCATTCTGATGCGATTTGTTGCTGAGCTTTCAGGAAAGAAGTTTTCAGCGCTTTTTCTAAATCGTGATTGACAAGTTTTCCGTTTCGTGATTTTTTTTTTATTCCCGTCAAAGAGAGGTGCTTGAGTGCATCATTGGCTTGAGTGCCCACTATCCCATCGAAAGCGACTTTCAGAAGACTTCCCAATATCGCAGCTTCTAGCATTTGACGGTTCTCCTAAATTCAGGCTGCAAGTGGGTTATTTCAATGATAGGCGATCGACTTTGGTTGCGAGCGATCGACCTATGCTGAAATCATCACATCAAAACTTCGATCGTCACATCAAAATTCGATCGCTAAAACATTGAATTTAGACAAAAAGTTCAACTATTTTTCGAGGATTACCACGAAATCCTCAATCATCACATCAAAAGTTCGAGCCAGCTTGTGGACTGCTGCAAAGTCAACCATTGCCATCCCCTGAGAACGGGCATAATTGCTAATCGTACTGTAGCCCACGCCCGATCGCTCCGCAACCTCTTTGAGCGTCCATCCCTTCTCGGCAGCCAACTCTCGAACCCGCAATCTGACTAAGCCTTTGCTCATATTTACTATTTACAAAATTTTGGATTTAGTATAATATATCAAAAAGCGATCGCCCCCGGTCTGCAAACTAAAGACGATCGCCAGTTAAAATTAATCCCGACAGATAATTTCTGTCGATCGCACTTAGCAGAGATAGATTTACCTACTACCACCAGATGCAACTACAATGATATCAGAAAATCAGCTAAGATCGTCAGCGATCGGCGCATCAAAAATTATTCACAAATCGTCGATCGTCAATCCGCGATCGAGATTTGTCACCGAAGAAACAGTGGCACTCCTGTTCAACATCTCACCCGAACAGATATACCGGATCGATTGCTGCCACAACGTGGTGTACGTTCATGCTAAAGGCCTCAGTCGATTTGTCAGCTACGCTGATTTCCCCCCAATCTTAGAAGTAAAACCGCCCTGTGCTCAAGATTTTGTCGCCTGGTACAAACGCTGGAAACGGACACAAGCACCAGATTTTTGGACTAAATTCTATACGTACAACTTCAAAACGGCTGTTTCAGTTGACAGCTTGCTTGAATGGGGTAAATTAGTTGCTACAGTTAAATCGGTAATTTCTGCCTCAGCGCTGCAACAGCTACGAGATGTTTACGCTCAAGAAAAAACATTGATGGAGAATTTTTAAAGCAGTAGGGGCGAGTAAACCCGCGATTGTTGGCCACCAGCAAGATCAATGTAAGGTGCGCTTCGGCGCACCCTACGAAATAGAGATTCTACTCAAAACTCTTCTTTACCTTCCAATCCCCACATATTGGAAACCAGCCGTTTCTAAAGCCTTCTTGTCTAGGAAATTGCGGCCATCAATCATCACCGGATGATTCATCAACTTCGCCATTTTATCGTAATCTAAATTGCGAAACTGTTCCCAGTCAGTCACCAACACCAAAGCATCGCAACCGTCGGCCAGTCTTTCCGGATCGGTTTCTACCAAAACTCCCGACAAACCGTGACGCATCCCAGTTTGAGAAACAATCGGATCGTAAGCTTTAACTTTCGCTCCCAACCGATTCAAATTCTCGATTAAATTTAGCGCTGGAGCATCTCGCAAATCGTCAGTATCCGGCTTGAAAGTTAAACCCAAAAGTCCGACTGTTTTACCTTTGAGAATCTTCAAAACTTGTTGCAACTTTTCAATAGCAATCAACCGCTGGCGTTCGTTAACTTCCACCGCCGCTTTCAGCAAATGCGCCTCGTAGCCGTAATCGTCAGCAGTGTGAACTAAAGCCGAGACATCTTTGGGGAAACAAGAACCGCCCCAACCAATGCCCGCTTGCAGAAACTTGTTGCCAATCCGCGAATCTAAGCCGATACCTCGGGCAACTTGACTAACATCTGCACCGACGCGATCGCAAATATTAGCAACTTCATTAATAAAGCTAATCTTCGTAGCCAAAAAAGCATTAGCTGCGTACTTAATCATCTCCGCTGAACTGATATCAGTCATCACGACCGGAACCTCGGGCAAAGACGGATTTTCTGCAAACTTGCGATCGACAATCGGCCGATATAACTGTAGCATCATATCCATAGCCCGCCGAGAGTTACTGCCGAGAACAATGCGATCGGGATTAAAAGTATCGAAAACAGCACAGCCCTCCCGCAAAAACTCCGGGTTGCTAACCACATCAAATACCACACCTTTTTTTGCCGCTACTTCCTCACCCGTAGCCACATCATTGGTTTGAGCTTTTTGACGTTCCGCCAAACCGTCGAGGACAATCCTCCGCACCCAGTCCCCGGAACCGATGGGAACCGTAGATTTATTGACAATTACTTTATAATCGCCGTCGAGGTGAGCTCCAATGCCGCGAGCAACCGCTTCCACGTAGCGAGTATCGCTTTCCCCAGTAGGCAAAGGAGGCGTCCCCACGGCAATAAACAAAATGTCTCCGTGAGCCACTCCTGCTGCTAAGTCCGAAGTAAATTCTAGATTGCCCGACGCAGATGCAGAGGACATTAATTCAGACAGTCCGGGTTCAAAAATAGGCGACTGTCCGGACTTCATTAATTTAACTTTTTCTTCGTTGTTGTCTACGCAAATCACGTGGTGGCCGATGTGGGCCAAGCAAGTGCCGGTGACTAAGCCAACATATCCTGTACCGATGACGCAAACATGCATACAAATGTCCTCAAAGTTAGTAAAAAAATCTGATGGCAATCGAGAATTGGGAATTGGCAATTGGGAATAAGGAAGATTTTTTCCCTGCCCCACTCTCCCCTTCTCTCAGTCTCTACTTTTGGTTTCCCTCGATGCGATCGCGGAAATCCTTTACAGTCAACTCTAAACCTTTATCCAGCGGCACAGTTGGCTCCCACCCCAACCAACTTTTAGCACGAGTAATATCCGGTTGTCGCTGTTTTGGATCGTCTTCCGGCAGCGGTTTAAAGATAATCTCTGCCCCTGGATTAATCATATTTTGAATTTTTTCTGCCAGTTCCAAAATAGTGTATTCGCCGGGATTTCCCAAATTCATCGGCCCGATTTGGTCGCTATTCATCAAACGAATAAATCCTTCCACCAAATCAGAAACGTAGCAAAAACTACGTGTTTGGGAACCGTCGCCGTATACAGTCAGCGGTTGGTTTCGCAAAGCTTGAGCAATAAAATTGCTCACTACTCTGCCGTCATTTTCCAACATCCGGGGACCGTAGGTATTGAAGATTCGCACAACTCGAATGTCTACCCCATTTTGACGGTGGTAATCAAAAGATAAGGTTTCAGCTACTCGTTTGCCTTCGTCATAACAACTGCGAATTCCTATACAATTAACGTTGCCGCGATAATCTTCTGTTTGCGGATGAACATCAGGATCTCCGTACACTTCGGAAGTGGAAGCGAGGAAGAATCTTGCTTTTACCCGTTTTGCCAATCCCAACATATTCATCGTGCCGATGACATTTGTTTTAATAGTCTTGACAGGGTTGTACTGATAGTGTATTGGGGAAGCAGGACAGGCCAGATGGTAAATCTGATCTACCTCTAACCGAATCGGTTCCGTGATGTCGTGGCGGATCAACTCAAAATAGGGGTTGTCCAGCCATTTAAGGATATTGCGTTTAGTCCCGGTGTAAAAATTATCCAGGCAGACTACCTCATGTCCTTGGGCCATTAAGCGATCGATTAGGTGAGAACCGAGGAAACCCGCACCGCCTGTGACTAAAATTCTCATTTTGGAAACTGCCGTTCTGTTTAGGGGTAGGACTGGTATACAAAAATTCAGTCGCTCGAATGAAACTTACTAATACAATAACAAAATAGCGATCGCCAATGTAAAGACTTATGCGTCACTTTTATAAAATCTTTAATTAACTTAGCATTGTCAAATACTTGGAAGAAAGTGCTATAATTCGCAAATGTTGGTAGCAATTTTTATTGAAGCTTTAATATTTCCGAAAAAACACTCTTGACATTAGTTATGTTATTTGTTAGTGGTTATTGGTTACTTGATGACTTCGCTTTGAGGTTGGGCGATGCCCTAGGCGATAGGTGCGCTTCACGGGCTTATTTGAAAAAACCCGGGTCGATTTATCTGAAAAGCAATATGAGAGAAATTATGTCGATTTCGGGAAAAGAATGTCTGCCACTTTCAACCCTGCGTGGCACTCGTTCAATTGGAATTTCTGGAGATTCCAGCCAGAACTAAATCAGGTTGATTGTCTAGCCTTTAGTTTTACAGTTTCTCAATAATTGAGCAAAGTTACGATCGGCTAAAGTTGTCTCGAAGGCGAAATCGGTGCCAGAGTCTGATAAAGTTCGCAGTTTTTGTATCATTAAGCGTCCTGCGAGAATATGCAACTGACTGTGGAGTGAATTAGGACATTCCGGCCGCGATCGCATCTGCATTGACATATTCAAAACATTCTCAAAAATTGGGTAATAATTTCCTAAAAACTGTAGTTTTACTTGTTGAACCGTTGGGTTCACCAATAATATAAAGATTCGGCAAAATAATATTAATGTTATCGCTGGGGTTGTTGCTTTAGTCTGTAAGGGCGATCGCGCTTCCTGATTTTAGTCGCTTCACGCTACCAATCTGTTGATTTGTGGCAAAATTTTAGTTACCGTTGTTATCGTTGATGTCTAGATTTTGTATTGACAATTCTGAAGGTAGCGGTACAGTTATTTGTAGGTATACACCAATTTGTATTTGATTGTTCTCAAAACTTATATTAGTTACATTAACTTTACTATTTTCAGATACACCGTCTTGAATAGGGAATTTAGCAGGTGGCTTAGTTTTATATCCAGCATCCTCAAGCCATTCAGCAATGTTTCTCCAGTTTTCTATTTTTTCAACGCCTTTACCCACCAGACTTTTGACGTACTTATATAAGGTAGCGCATAGGTCAGTTTCAACTCCCTTGGGGTTCTTTTGGCGTTTTTCCGCTATTTCTCCGGGACTATGACACCACAGAAGCCCCCGCAGGTGAAGCTTTTCCATTGGGGTGAGGCGTTTTCCCTTGGCTGAGGCCAGGTCTGCGTAGAGGTTTTCTAAGTCCCAGTGGTTTGCGGCTTCGATAAATTGCTCGTCGGCTGGCGGCATAGCGGAGTGGGGTGAAAATTCCTGATATAAGTCTAACACAATTACTGATGAGTGTAAGATAAAAGCTATGGTTAGTTAGATTATTATAAGTAGAATATCCCGATCTACGTGCAATGAGTCAAAATGACGAGAGAGCTAGCTTGAAGTAGCTAATAACTAGACTCATTGAGCATTGCTGAATCATTAGTTTTGAGGAAAATTTTATGATTTTTATAATCCCGATTATTTTGGGTGCTGCTGCTATAGCTGCTTCCGCTCTTGGCATTGGAGCTGGTATTGCAGGTGTTTCCGACATGAACGATGCAAAGAAAATGGGCAAAAGCGCTCAAGAACAGCATGAATGTGCTTGCAATCGTTTGAAAAACGAATGGGAATGCACTCAAAATCTTGCAGAAGAGTACGGTCAACTGCAACTAAATATCAAAATTCGTACAATTGGGCGATTTGTCAAATTTATTGAGCGTATTGGTCAGCGTGGTTCTCTAAGCGACAAGCAGTTTTTGGAGGGATTAGAAGGCATTTCTATTCAGCAGATTAATGAGTACAAAGCTGCGGCTTTAGAAGCAGAACAATTTGTCAAAGGTGGTTTTAAAGCTGCTGGGGCAGCAGTAGCGGCAGGTCAAGGTGCAGTTGGCTTGATCGGACTGTTTGGGACAGCAAGTACCGGGACTGCGATCGCTGGGCTCAGCGGTGCAGCAGCTTGGAATGCGACTCTTGCATGGCTGGGAGGTGGTTGACGGGGTGACAACCCCGTCAAAAGCTTGATAAAATCAAGGACATAGCCCTGTACCCCCTCTGGAAGAATGGC
>NZ_JAUBQU010000301.1:0-1210 GCF_036701435.1 Microcoleus sp. Pol12A5 | reverse complement strand
CCCAAATCCCTTCTCTTACTTGATGAATGAGAGGGAATTCTTATTTTCTTCTGCCTAGAGTGACAGAAGAGGGTTATATCGAAAGATATTGAAAAAAGGCAAACTATGTCCGGTGCTACGCGCTAATTCGATCAGCGATACTGGAGTTGCCAAGACCAACCCTAAATTCCCATTGGTTTGGTATGTTCTCAAAGAGTGCAAACTCTCCCAAAACTCATCATCTAATTCGGGACAGCGCTGTAAACCTACACCAATTTCATCAAATAAGATGACTGTAGGCTGAAGTAAATTACTGCTAACCACATCCATAAATCCCTCTAAGTCGCAAGGGCTGGGAACTGACATTTTTAGGCATTCTAAAATGTAGCGCAGCAACCCTTCCCGACTCTGCCGTCGCGGATCTTGAAAATCTACGAAAATCCAGCGATAGTTTTCTGGAGAGGGCAACCAGTCAGATTTTTGACCGGGACGCAACTGTGCTGTTGGGGTGGTGGTAATATTTTTCAAGTATTCCAGCAAAGAAGTCTTGCCACTGCCGCTCTTGCCGATAATGACAGCATTTTGCAGGGGACGGCGTTTCAGTAAGTCGAATAGGCGTTTTAGTTCCTTCTTCCGCCCAAAAAAGTAGCGCGGATGGGTGATGGGAGTGCCAGTTACAAACGAGGAAGTTTCGCTATCTTCTGCATTTTGCAGTTGATTTTTAGGAGCCAAATCACAGTCAACCTCCTCCAGTTTTAGCCGAAGCGCCCTAAAAACAAGTTCAAGAGAGCTTTTTTCGACTCCCTGACCCCGCACTATCTTCCTGACTGTATCAGGATGTAACGTTTCGCCGTTGAGCTCAAGTTGAATTTTTGCATGGATTTTACGGACGGCGTATCTTTCGCTGGTGATACCCAACCGATCTATCTCAGCCTGAAGTTTCTGCTTTCCTGTGGGTGTCAGTATCACACCGCGATCGCGCTGCTGCGTCCGTGAATTCATAAATTGGCGAAGTTTAACGTTCGGGTGACGATATTCCCGAACTTAAGGAAGATAGTAATAGTTTATATGAACTTAAGCCAGTAAACCAAGTTTGCTCGGATCTCAGCCTCCCAAGCTGAAAAGCTAGCTGGAACTGAGATGGCAAAGTTAATTACCCCTCTTCTGTCACTCTAGGCAGAAGAAAATAAGAATTCCCTCTCATTCATCAAGTAAGAGAAGGGATTTGGGT
>NZ_JAUBQU010000030.1:38510-64619 GCF_036701435.1 Microcoleus sp. Pol12A5 | reverse complement strand
ATTGTGTGCGATCGCCCCCGCATCTTCTCTTTCGACTCCCAACACCGCCTCCACGCCGAAGGAGGGCCCGCAATTCAATTTTCTGACGGATACAGCATCTATTCCTATCACGGCGTCACCTTACCGGAAAAATACGGAAAACTGCACCCCCATGAATGGCAATCTCAATGGGTTTTAGAGGAAGAAAACGCGGAAATCAGGCGAGTGCTAATTCAAGGAATTGGTTACGATCGCATAGCCCGCGAATTAGCAGCCGTTGAATTAGATACTTGGCAAGAATACACGTTATTAAAAATTGATACAAAGGTTGACGTGGAGCCGATTTATCTGTTAAAGATGACTTGTCCCAGCACCGGATTTATTCACGCTTTGCGAGTCCCGCCCGATATCAACTCAGCCAGAGAAGCGATTAAATGGGTGAATTGGGGAGTCGATTATGAGGATTTTTCAGTACAAACTTGAATTGCAACAAACAGTAAAACTTTACAATGGCGATCGGGAACTGCGATCGATCCTATTGAAGCTAAAATCAAACAACAACCCCAAATAAATCTATGGGACTCTTTGATAAGATTCGAGGCGAATTTGTCGATATCATCGAATGGTTGGACAATACCAGCGACACCATTGCCTATCGATTCGAGCGCCACCAAAACGAAATCAAACAAGGTGCTAAACTAACTGTACGACCGGGACAAATAGCAGTCTTTGTCAGCGAAGGCCAAGTTGCCGATGTCTTCGATCCGGGAATGTACGAACTTTACACCCGCAACTTACCCGTTCTCAGTACCTTAAAAGGTTGGCCCTACGGTTTCAACTCTCCCTTTAAAGCAGAAGTCTACTTTTTTAACACCAAAATATTTACGAACCTGAGATGGGGAACCTCTAACCCTGTAATTATCCGCGATCCAGAACTCGGTCCCGTGCGAATGCGGGCTTTTGGCACATACAACATTAAAGTTTCCCATCCCGAAAAACTCTTAAAACAACTAATCAGCACTGACGGACTATTTCAAGTAGATGAAATCACCGATCAACTCCGCAATACAATAGTCAGTGCCTTTGCCAATTGGGTTGGCAGTTCCCGCGTTCCCCTCTTAGACTTTGCAGCCAACTACACGCACATGGGCGAACAGGTACGAGTTGCCATAGAGCCAAGTATCCAGCAGTTTGGGTTAGAGTTAACTCAGCTATTAATTGAAAACATTTCGATGCCGCCTGAAGTTGAAGAAGCACTCGACAAACGAGCCTCGATCGGACTTCTGGGAAATATGCAGCAATATACCCAATATCAAGCTGCTAACGCCATAGAAGCATCAGCAAATAACCCCAGCGGCGGCAATCAAGCATTAGAATTGGGTATGGGAATGGCACTAGGTCAACAAATGACAAATATGATGCAGTCACCAGCATCCCAAACTCCGCCGCCACCTCCCCCGCCAATACAACATCAGTGGTATATTGCCCAGAACGGTCAACAATCAGGCCCTTTTGGATTGGATCAACTTCTGCAAAATGGTTTGACACATCAGGTAATGGTTTGGCGTGCAGGTTTTGATGGCTGGAAGTTAGCATCGCAAGTGCCGGAATTAGCATTTTTGTTGGCGACAGTACCGCCGCCTCCCCCGCCAGCGGCCGCCTAAAATTTTGCATATTTAGTTAATTGGTAATTAGTAATTAATCTGCTTTCCCAATTACTAATTACCAATTACATCACCAATAAACTATTATGAATACTTCGGAACCTGCTGTTAAACGTTTTCCCTGTCCTAGCTGCGGGGCTTATTTAGAGTTCAACCCCCAAGCAGGAAAACTCAAGTGTGCTTACTGCGGCTGGCAAGATGCAATTCCCCAAAGTGCTGAAGAGGTAAAGGAAAACTCTTACGAACAATATCTCCACTTCGACGAAACAACGCTGACAGCTTTATCAACAACAGCCTTAGAAGTAAAATGCAATGATTGCGGAGCAAGTGTTACTTTTGAACCGCCGAAAGTAGCGGGTAAATGTCCATTTTGTGCTTCTCCAATTGTGACGCAACCTGCAAAGGCTAGCCCGAGTGTGCATCCAGAGGGAATTGTTCCTTTTGAAGTTACTGATAAACAGGTCAGAGAAAGCATTCAGAAGTGGCTAAGCAATCGCTGGTTTGCTCCTTCTGCTTTGAAATCCCTAGCGCAACAGGAGAAAATTCAAGGGGTTTATCCCTCTTCTGTCACTCTAGGTAAAAAATAATCTGGGATGCTTATAGCATAAGACTTTTACTAAAAATCTTGATTTCAGCCATTCTGTTAGAAAATAAACGCTCAAATCTTAGCTCTATCTACGGTTGAAATTTTTGGTCTTATTTTTGTTTTCCTAGAGTGACAGAAGAGGGTTATTTGCCGTTTTGGACTTACGACACTTATACGGTTAGTTACTATCAGGGTTCTCGCGGAGAACACTACTACGAGACTGAAACTTATACGGAAACAAACTCGCAGGGCGAAACAGAAACTAAAACTCGCCAAGTGCAACATACCAGGTGGTGGCCTGCTTCTGGCAGAGTCGATCGCTCTTTTGATGATATTCTGATTCCGGCCACAACTTCGATCGATCGCCCGCGCCTGGATGCGTTAGAACCTTGGCATCTCAAGGAGTCGCTGCGTCCTTACAATTCATCTTATTTAGCTGGGTTTGAAGCGCAGCGATCGCAAGTTTCTCTCACTCAAGGGTTTGAATCTGCTAAAAATGTCATGGCCGGTACTATTCACTTCGATGTTTGTAGGAATATTGGTGGCGACGAGCAGCGGGTTCACAGCATTTCCACTGATTACAATGCTATCACTTTTAAGCATATTTTGCTACCTGTGTGGCTGTGCGCCTATCGCTATCAAAACCAGCGATATCAAGTAATGGTTAATGCTCGCACCGCTGAAGTTCAAGGCGAGCGTCCCTACAGTGTTTGGAAAATTACTGCTGCTGTTGTTAGCGGTGTCGTACTTGCGGGTGTTATGTATTTATTGTTTACTGGTAATTGGAGATATATCCGTGTTCCCGGTCTGCCTCAACCGCAACCGCAACCAACTTCCTTACCTGTACCGAGCCAAAAATTACCGCCAGCGCCTGTTCCCTCTACCGCACCTGTACCGAGCCAAAAATTACCAACAGCGCCTGTTCCGTCTGCTAATTAGTTCATTCTTCATTTTTTATTGAAACGAAGTACAACCGCATCTCTGAGCGATCGCCCTTACAGAAGAGTGCGATCGCTTTTTAAACTGTATTGCCAACATTCAACTCACCGAGGCGCTTCAAAATACTCAGCACGCTGTACAAATCATTCCCCGGATTGAACATAGAAAACCAGCGAGAAAAAGCATACTGTGGTGTTTCCCCCTTAACTAATTTGACAAATAAAAAACTAGAGCCATTCATTAACAATCCGTAAGTAGGTCGATCGGCACTCAGATTAGCTAACATATAAGCTAGTAACTGCGGAATCCCGACCTCCAAAGAAAACGCAGCCTTCTTGGACTCGATCACCACTACCCAAAACTCCTGAAACAAAGCCAAAACATCCAACTGTCCCCTGACAATCACTCCCTCGTCTTCGTCAACAATTTCTACAGATTTTTCTGAAGTAACATGAAAAGGAGCAAGATAAAAATCAGCTAAATCCAAAAACGGAGACAGCA
Source organism: Microcoleus sp. Pol12A5 (assembly GCF_036701435.1). NCBI lineage: Bacteria > Bacillati > Cyanobacteriota > Cyanophyceae > Oscillatoriales > Microcoleaceae > Microcoleus > Microcoleus sp. Pol12A5. The sequence goes on along the minus strand of NZ_JAUBQU010000030.1, from coordinate 60,950 downwards.
CCACCATTTTGACTGTATTTTCGAGCAGCGGCGGATGTTTGAGCAAATTCCTGTAACTTGCTTTCACTCTGTCTAGTCGTTGTTTTTCATAATCACTGATTTCTGGCAAATCATCTTGCCACTCGCGAAAAAATTGGTCATCCTCAACCCACTCAATTTTGAAGTTAGTTTCCAAATCATTCAGCGCGACATTTCTAGCTTGAATTGTTTGTACCATAAATTTAACTAATTTATTGAAATTTGCCTCATAATTTATGATAGCAATTATGAGGCAAATTTCTGTTAATTGCGTTTCCTAGGGCATAGGGCACTAGGGCACTTAAGGTCAGACCCGCAGTCCGGCAAGTCCGGCAAGGGTTGAAACCGCTGCCTCAAAGCTAAAGTCCTCTTTTAGAGGACTGAAGAACTCATTAGTCCTCTAAAAGAGGACTTGCGCTATGAGACAGGGAATTAATTCCCTGGCGGACTTTCGGGCTAAGCCGACACCTCCAAGCACAGCCGTGTCCCTACAGATTTTCCAAAAAAATGTAACGAGTTGTAAAGTATAATTAAACCGAAGCGAACACAGAGGCCAAGTAGTATCAAATGCGAGTTGCGATCGCCGGAGCAGGCTTAGCAGGACTTTCCTGCGCTAAATATCTTACCGACGCGGGCCACACCCCCATCCTCCTAGAAAGTCGGGACGTACTCGGCGGCAAAGTAGCCGCCTGGAAAGATGCAGACGGCGACTGGTACGAAACCGGCCTCCACATCTTCTTCGGTGCATACCCGAATATGCTCCAACTCTTCAAAGAACTTGACATTGAAGACAGGCTGCAATGGAAAGAACACAGCATGATTTTCAATCAGCCGGAAACCCCCGGAACCTATTCCCGCTTTGACTTTCCCGACCTGCCCGCCCCCTTCAACGGCGTCGCAGCCATCTTGAGCAACAACGATATGCTCACCTGGCCGGAAAAAATCCGCTTCGGTATAGGTTTGATTCCGGCGATGCTTCAGGGCCAAAACTATGTCGAAGCAATGGACAAATACTCGTTTTCCGACTGGCTGAAAAAACAAAACGTCCCCCCCAGAGTCGAAAAAGAAGTATTCATCGCCATGTCCAAGGCGCTCAACTTCATCGACCCCCACGAAATATCTGCAACCATACTGCTGACAGCCCTCAACCGCTTCTTGCAAGAGAAAAACGGCTCGAAAATGGCCTTTTTAGACGGTTCCCCCACAGAGAGGTTGTGCCAGCCGATGGTAGACTACATAACTGAGCGCGGCGGTGAAGTACGGCTGAATGCACCCATCGGGGAGTTTTTGCTCAACGATGACAACACGGTGCGCGGCTTCCAGATTCGGGGAGTAAAAGGGGCAGAGTCAGAAATTCTGACGGCCGATATTTACGTTTCCGCGATGCCGGTTGACCCGCTGAAGCTGATGATGCCGAAACCTTGGGGCGAAATGGATTATTTCAAACAGCTCGAAGGCTTGGAGGGAGTACCCGTCATTAATGTACACTTGTGGTTTGATCGCAAATTAACTGACATCGACCATTTGCTGTTCTCGCGATCGCCCCTGCTGAGCGTCTACGCCGACATGAGCAACACCTGCCGCGAATATGCCAACCCAGACAAATCCATGCTGGAACTGGTTTTAGCACCGGCCAAAGACTGGATAGGCAAGTCTGACGAAGATATCGTCGCAGCCACAATGGTCGAGTTAGAAAAACTCTTTCCCGATCAAATCCCAGAACCAGCCAAACTGCTCAAATATCACGTAGTCAAAACCCCACGTTCCGTCTACAAAGCCACTCCCGGACGCCAGCAGTGCCGTCCCACACAAACAACTCCCATTAGCAATTTCTATCTAACGGGGGATTATACAATGCAGCGTTATCTTGCAAGTATGGAAGGTGCCGTGCTTTCTGGTAAGCTGACAGCGCAGGCTATTTCGACGGCCAATAACAAATGAAAAATTAAGAATTTTTCATAAAGACGTAAAAAATCTCCCGTTTTCTAAACGGGGGAAAATCAGTTCTAATCTTTAAATTTCTTATTCTCGGATGCTGCAACTGTCAAAACTCCAGTGCATGAGAACTCTGGCCTCTGTGGATGACTCTTACGAACTGTGCCGCCAAGTCACGGCGAGTTATGCCAAAAATTTTTATTTAGGCACTCAACTCATGCCCGAAGCCAAGCGTCGGGCGATTTGGGCGATTTACGTCTGGTGCCGCCGCACCGACGAACTCGTAGACGGGCCGGGTTCTGATGCAACGACCCCTGAAACCCTCAATCTGTGGGAAAAACGGCTAGAATCTGTGTTTGCCGGCCATCCTCACGACGACTACGACGTAGCGTTGGTGGATACGCTGTCTCGTTTCCCGATCGACATTCAGCCGTTTCGAGAGATGATTGCGGGCCAGCAAATGGACTTGTACCGCAGCCGCTACGAAACTTTTGAAGAGCTCAATCTTTACTGTTATCGAGTAGCGGGTACTGTAGGGCTGATGTCGATGTCTGTCATGGGTGTGGACGAGTCGAATCCCGCTGCTAACTGGAATTGGCACTGGGGCAATAAAATTCCCAAAGAAGAAGCCATCTCCCTCGGTATTGCCAAGCAGTTGACTAATATTCTGCGCGATGTCGGAGAAGACGCCCGCCGCGGCCGCATTTACATTCCCTTAGAAGACTTAGCCTTGTTTAACTACACCGAAGAAGATTTATTCAACGGTGTAATTGACAACCGCTGGCGGGAATTGATGCGGTTTCAAATTCAGCGAGCTCGCAAATTATACGCCAGCGCCGAACCGGGAATTAAAGTGCTCAGTCCCGATATCCGCTGGACTGTTTGGGCGGCTACAATGCTGTACAGCAGAATCTTAAATGCGATCGAACGCAATCAATATGATGTGTTTCAGAAGCGGGCTTATGTTAGCAATTCTCAGAAACTGCTGTGTCTCCCCGCCGCTTGGCTGAAGTCAAAAGTGCTTTAGCCATAGGTAATTTTGCTGGCGATCGGGCAACGGGTAAGGGGTATTTGTCAAGTTACAAATTATTATGATGTCCAGCAAATTGCATATTAGGTTTGTGGGGACGCGGTAGTGGCGTGTCCCTACGTTTGGTGTGTTAATTGGAGTCAAAGTGGTGGTGTAGCGGGTGAAATTTTCAATTGGGCGATCGAACTTTCCAACAATTGCTTTTCCTGCTGGAGTTTTGCTTCTAAATTTTGAATTTGTTCTCGGCGGGCTTCAACTTCAATCAAGCGGCGAGACAATTCTTGACTCTGCAAAGTGAGAGATTGCCTCCAATCTTCTGCTTTCTGGGCTTCTTGCTGCAAAAAATCGGGAGTAAAGCCTGTTGTTAAATATTTCTCAACTAATTGTAGTACCCAGTTTGTAGCTGCTTGAATATTTAAAACCTGGTTATTTTCGCCAATATCTGCTAATACTAGCATCCCTTCATTTAAAACATTAGTTGCAGAGTTAATTGGAGTTTGAGCAAAATCTGGCGGTAGGGTCAAGATAGTTTCTTCAAAAAGCATAGCCCAAGTATCCTCAGCATTTTGGCAAGCCAGCAATTGCAGACTTATCTCGCCTAAAATTTCCTGATTTTGTACTTGGGCTAAATATAACATGAGGGTAATTAGTGATGGCTTATTAGTTATTCATAACTGGTAATTGGTAAAAACAGCTATCCGTGTATCCCTGCATTCCGTGTCGTGCTATTAGTTATTGGTAATTGTATGATTTACGATCTTCTAGGGGCGGGTTTTACAAACAATTTATGCTTGAAACTAACTATCTCGTAAACCCGCCCCGGCAAAAGTCACCAGTCAACTATTAAAACAACTTTAGCCGATCGCGCAAAATCTCGGCTTGTTTTTCGGCTTCCGCCAAAGCATCCCTCGCCCCCTGAACCACATCAGGAGTAGCCTTATCCACAAACTTCTGATTAGTCAAGCGCGCCGCAGTATGCTTAATTTCAGCTTCCACCTTGCTCAACTTCTTCTCTAATTTAGCACGCAAAGCGGCCAAATCCACGACCCCAGCCAGAGGAATCAATACTTGCACAGTACCGACCACCCCAGCAATTGTCTGTCCCAAATCTGCATCCAAACTAGCAGTAACTGTCAGATTCTCGACTTTTGCCAAATCCTGAATGTAAACACCTCCATCTGAGATGATTTGGCGTTCTTTCTCGCTTTCGCTTTGCAAAATCGCCGTCACCTTCACACTGGGTTTGATATCAGCATCTGCCCGCAAATTGCGAATAGTGCGAATTGTACCGAACAACAACTCAAACTGCTGTTCTAATTCAGCATCAATTAGCGAGGTATCGGCTTCAGGATAAGCTTGCAAAGCCAAACATCGATCGTCACCTGTTTGAGTCAGAGTGTGCCAAATCTCCTCAGTAATGTGCGGCATAAAAGGATGCAGTAGTTTCAGAATCCCTTCCAACACAAAAGCAAAAGTTTGCTGTGCCACTTTCTTAGAATTTGGTTCAGCATCCTGCTGCAAGCGAGACTTGACTAACTCAATATACCAGTCACAGAAATCGCCCCAGATAAACTCATAAAGTCCCTTCGCCGCTTCCCCCAAACCGTAATTTTCCAAACAATTGCGGCTTTCTTGCACAACTTGATAATAGCGAGACAGAATCCAGCGATCGCACAATTCCAAACCACCTCCCCCAGAAGGACTTCCCAACTGTTCCGGAGTCTGTCCCTCCAAATTCATCATCACAAACCTAGCCGCATTCCACAACTTATTCGTGAAGTTCCGCGAAGCTTCCACTGATTTCGATTCATCAGTTTTGCGATCGTACTCCATGCGAATATTTTGACCGGCCCCAACCACTTCCTTAACCAAAGTGTAGCGCAAAGCATCAGTACCGTACTTGCTAATCAACAGCAGCGGGTCGATACCATTATTTTTACTCTTAGACATTTTTTGACCGTTTTCATCCAACACCAAACCGTGAATGTAAACAGTATCAAAAGGCATCTTTTCAGTAAAATGTCCTGCCATCATCGTCATTCTAGCAACCCAGAAAAAGATGATATCAAAACCTGTAACCAAAGTAGTTGTCGGATAGTAAAACTCCAAATCTTTAGTTTGGTCCGGCCATCCCAAAGTTGAGAAAGGCCACAACCCGGACGAAAACCAAGTATCCAATACGTCTGGATCTCTTGCTAGCTGCACGTCATTACCAAATTTAGCCGTAGCTTTTTCCTTAGCTTCAGCTTCAGTTTTCGCCACCACAAACGGCGTCGTGTCAGTAATTTCTCCTTGGGTTTCGCTAACAGCATACCAAGCCGGGATTTGGTGTCCCCACCACAATTGTCTGGAGATACACCAATCCTTTAGCTTCACCAACCAATCGCGATAAACCTTTGTCCATCTATCAGGAACAAAGACGGGTGAATTACTTTTATCTAATGCTTCTAAAGCGCGTTGAGAAAGAGGATCTATCTTGACAAACCATTGAGTAGATATTAACGGTTCGACCGGGACTTTGCCGCGTTCGCTGTATGGAACTGTATGCTTATAATCTTCTATTTTAACTAAAACCCCGTCATTTTCTAACCGCAGCACGACATTTTTCCGGGCAACAAATCGGTCTTGTCCCTGGAACTCTCCGGCATTTTCATTTAAAGTGCCGTCCTTATTCATAACGTTAATAAATGGCAAATTGTGACGCTTGCCCATCTCGAAGTCATTCGGATCGTGGGCGGGAGTCACCTTGACACAACCAGTTCCGAAAGTCGGATCGACAAACTCATCAGCAATGATGGGGATTTCGCGATTGACGATCGGCAAAGTCACTGTTTTACCGATAAGATGTTTGTAGCGATCGTCCTGTGGATTCACCGCCACCCCAGTATCCCCCAACATCGTTTCCGGCCGAGTCGTCGCCACCTCCAAATAACCAGAACCATCCGTCAAAGGATAGCGGAAATGCCACAAATGGCCGTCAACTTCCTGCTGGTCTACCTCCAAATCCGACACAGCAGACTGACTCGCCGGACACCAATTCACCAGGTAATTGCCGCGATAAATCAGCCCCTCATCGTACAGGCGGACAAACGCTTCTAAAACCGCAGCGGATAAGCCTTCATCCATCGTAAAGCGTTCGCGCGACCAATCGACAGACACGCCCAAACTGCGTAATTGATTAGTAATAGTATTGCCCGATTCAGCTTTCCACTCCCAGGCCCGTTCCAAGAATTTTTCTCTACCTAAATCGTGGCGAGTTTTGCCTTCTGCTTTGAGTTGCTTTTCGAGAATAGTTTGAACGGCGATGCTAGCATGATCCGTTCCCGGCAACCACAGCGTATTGCGTCCAGTCATGCGGTGATAGCGGACGAGGACATCAATCAGCGTCTCTTCAAAAGCGTGTCCCATGTGGAGACTGCCGGTGACGTTGGGCGGCGGGATGACTACGCAGTAAGGTTCGCCACCTTTTTCGGGGTCAGCTTTGAAGGTTTGGTTGTCTTCCCAGTATTTTTGCCACTTGGCTTCGGTGGCTTGGGGGTCGTATTGGGGGGGTAGGTTTGCGGTCATGGTGGCTTGAGAGTTTGATCTTATTTAAGATTGTGCCATAGAAGGGAGGAGAAGAGTTTTGAACCGCATCCGCGTCAGAGGGAGAGGGAAGAGCGATATTCAAGGCGGGGCGGGTTTACGTTAAAATCAAGGTAAAATTCAAAGGTTTGATGGGATTATGAATGTAGCAGCACTTCGACATCAAATCGATCGATGGCTCGATCGACTCTCTCCAGAACATCTGGCATTAGTTGCGAGTTTTATAGAGTTTCTAAGCCAAAAGCAACGTCAGGGGGTAATCATTTCGCAAAATAATCTGCCAGAGGTTTTCTCAGCAGAAATCCAAGAGATGCCTCCTGCTAATTCTTTTAGTATTCCAGAACCCTCAGAAATTGACGGAGAGGGCCAATCTAAAGCAGCGCTTCTACAAGATTTTCGGCAAGCTTGGCACGAAGCCATGACTGGGCAAACCATTTCGGTTGCTCAAATGTGGGAAGGAATTGAAAATGACTGACTTGCCCTTCATTCAAGTTATAGTTTCACCAACCTTCAATCGCAATTTACGCACTCTTGCAAAAAAATACCGCAGCATTCGCAATGATATTCAACCCATTATCGAACAACTCACACGGGGAGAACTGCCCGGAGATAGAATTGCTGGAGTGGGTTATGCAGTCTTCAAGTTGAGAGTCCGAAATAGCGACACTCAAAAAGGTAAAAGTGGTGGATACCGTTTAATTTACTACGTTCAAACAGCAACGGGAATCATTTTGCTGACCCTTTACACCAAATCCGAACAAGTCGATATTGCAGCAGAGGATATTCAGAACATTATTACAGAATACGAGCAGCAGCAGAGCGAAGATCGAGAGGATATCTAAGAGTTGGGGAATCTTGCGCCTCGAATATGAGGGTTCGACATCTTCAGTGGTTAAATCTTTTTAATATCTTATTTGACAAAAATCATTAATCCAAAAACCGCCTTTTCTCGGAGAAAGCCACGATTTTGCAGAGAAACCTGTTTTCTTTTTGCCTTAGTCCTACTGGTAAAAAAACTTGCAATAATTAAGGATCGCAATGAATAACAGTTATTAAACTCCAGGAATTGCGTTTTTTGTTCTCAAACTCAAACAAAAGTTTATAGTTTGTAGGCGGATTTAACATCGTATAGCAACACGGGCGACTGCTATACCTCGATTACTTCACCTCCTTATAATCCACCCCATAACTCGTATCTCTCCCTGACAAATACGTAGTTTTCCCCGTTAAAGTCTCCAGAGTTTTTTTCGTTTCAGCCGAAGTAATCGAATTCAGAGGTACGCCGAACTTGCTAGCCAAACCAGCCGCCACGCCCACACCTTGTCCTTGATAAATATTCACCGTCGCAATTCGCCCGACGGATACAGCCATACCGACATAACCGGACGATCGCCCGACAATGGCTAAATTCTTGACTTTGCTAGCTAAAGCGCTTTCTATCCCGAAATTATAGACTGGCAGCGGCGGAATTCTCGCAGATAAATTCTTGACTCCGCCCCGCATATCGAAATCGTAGGAAAAACTGCCGATCGACTTTTCGGGTACTGTTCCCCCTTTGATAATCTCCTGCCCCGTCAGCGGATCTACCACATCGCGAACGTTCAAAGTTTGCCTGATATAAATCTCGTCGGGAATAAAGACTCTCACATCTTTACCAGACTTCTTTTGTAGCCAGTATTGGAGAAATGACATTTCTCTAATCATTTCAGGAGTCGGTTTTCTGCCGTTAGCTTCCATCTTCATGATTTGGTTAACTTGGTATTTAAACAGAAACCCGTTCCAGGACAGCACATTTTTGTTATAAACGCAGACATTGCCCTTATCGAAAAAGAATCCTTTATTTTGACTAAATGGCAGATTTCTGTCTATGTGATACGCTGCACCTATAGCTACGCTTCTGATGTCGTAGCCGTCTGTATATGGCTGATATATCGTACTCCAGAAATTCCTCATCCAGAATTTTGTACTAGCAGGATCTTTAGATTTCATAATGCTTTCTTTAATCTTTTTTACCAAAGACCTGTTGTAAAGAATTTCATCTTCTATTCTGCGGAACTCGGACATCGTTATACCTGTAATTCTTGGAACTATAGATACAGCTAACGTTTCATTTTTGGATTTTATATTTTGAGATTCATATCCTGTATAATAAGATAACCCTGCTTTTCTTGCCAATTCGGCGTCTTGAGTTACATCAATAAAAGAGTTGGCTTTAATTATGAGATTGGTGCCTTCTACTTCGGCATATTCAATTTTTTTATCTACGACGCGGGGAGTAAGAGTTGAGTTAGAAATAACTTTGATTCCGGCTGCTGAAAGCATCTGTTTGAGAGCTCTATCTGCCTTTTTTGGGTCTAAGCAAGATTCGGGCGCATCCGCTTTATCTAAGAATTCCTTAAAACATTGGGCGTAAGGTTGGCGATACCAACCGGGGATTTTATCTACATCGATGTAAGCTAAACCGCCGCGGGTGAGTAAGCCGCCCAAAGGAGCACTTCCGTAGTTCGATCGCACGATCGCAACTTTGCCCTTTGCGCCTAAAGTTTTCTTAGCCCATATCGCTGCACATATCCCCGGTACTTCATCACCATATACTACTACATCAAACTTTTGTTCCGGTGATTTTTTGGGAACTACCGGAGGCGGGCTGCTGGATTTTTGCTGCTGAGTTCCAGTATCTAAGGTGGCACTTGCTGGGTTTCTATTTGCGATATAATTTTCTACTTCTCTGAAAGGGGGATAGTTAACTAAAAGTTTTACGGCGACAAAGAAGATTGCAATTGAAGCTAATTTCTTGAAATTAGAGAGCATTCAGTTGACTCGTTTATAAATTTGCAATACCTGAAAGCGTAGTTCAGGGTTTACGGAATTGAATATAGCACGTTTAGATAGTTTCAACACAAGTTGAAATTTTCCGGGAACTGTGGTAAACGAATCTTCTCAACCCAAACCTGGTGATGCTGTCCTTGGCAGCCAAAATGCTACAATTACATCAATCACAAATTGAAACATAAAAACATGACTTTTGAGGCGGTTTTAAATCTTGTTAAGCACTTGTATCTAGCCGAAAATTTACGATTGATTAAGTGGATAGTTCCTGATATAGAACGAGAATTAGTTGTTCGGCCCGCTCCCCGCAAATCATTGTCGGGTTTATGTGCTAAGTTGGGAATTGCACCTTCTGCCGCTGATATAGATGAAGCTCGCAGCGAAGAATGGGGGAATTTCCCAAGGGAGGATTTCTAATGCTGGGTGCTGTAGCTGATACTGATGCTGTTATCTGGTATATCTTTGCCGATTCGCGACTTTCAGTGACTGCTAGAAGGACAATAGAACAGATAGCTGCCGAGGGAAATCAGGTGGCTTTTTCATCAATTACATTAGCAGAAATTGTCTATCTGAGCGAGAGAGGGCGGATTAATTCAACTACTCTCGATCTATTATTGAGAGAAGTTGAGAGCGATGATGCCTTATTGGTTGAAATTCCTTTCGATCGCAATATAGCTTTGAGTTTAAGGCAAGTTGACCGATCGCAAATTCCCGATTTCCCATTCCCAGATCGCATTATTGCTGCTACTGCTTTGTATCTTAATGTACCCGTTATTAGTCGCGATCGCCGGATTCAATTATCGACTATAGACACAATTTGGTAAATGTGAGTCCCTCGGCGCAAGTTTAAATTTTCCGGGAACTGTTGTTAGCGGTTTTGCCAGTGTTACTGGTTTGGGAGGGCATTTGATGTGGCTAAGGATGGCGGGTGCGATCGCATCTCAGATATCTGGTGTCGGAAAGGGCGATCGGCTACAATAATTTAAGAACAACAATTGAGTCACCTTAAACATACAGAAAAATGGAAAAACTTTTTGTACATCCTGAATGTCCTTTTTCAGAAAACACATTTAACCTATTGACCGAATTTTATGAAAATCCCAGCTCAGATTTTTACATGGCACACAAAAAAGATTTTTTAAAATATGTAGAAGATCCCTTGAAGTATATTTTCAGTCAGGTGGAAGAGCGCTTGCCTAATTTTATCAAAAAATATATAAACATCAAGTGGGAGCAACTTGGCTCGATAGTTGAAACAAAAGGTTTACAATCAATAGCTTACAGTATATCTTTTAGTTTTGAAGATATCAATTATAGAGAGAATGCTTACTTAATGCTAAGATTTGACAACCAAGACTTAACTTTTGGTTTCTGTACAGAATTTAACGATATTGATTATATTATAGATAATTATCAAACCAATTATATAAATAACCCCTTGGCAATCGATAGCCTCAAACGTTATAACCTTCCCAATCAATATCATTGCTATTTAACTAAGCAAATAATACGTTCTACTTCCCCTGTGCATGAATATCGTCTGATAATAATGAAATCTCAAAAATGTATTAATGAATTATTAGAAACTATTATCTCTTTGGTTGGCGAACAAACAATAGAATTTGACAAATATAAATTTACTAATATTCAGGTTGCTAGATCGCTTGAAGCAGAAGAAGTATTAGGATATTCTGCTCACCAGTTAATTTACATAATAACACAAACATTTAAAAAACTATTTCCATTATTTTTTTTGTGTTCCAATCTGGAGGATAAGGATTCACCTCTTATCACGCAATACTTTTCAATCTATGAGAAAGAATTTAATCGAGAGTATGATATCAAAGAAATTTCTGAAATAACAGGTTTTCAAACATCTCAAATTAACGGCTGGATACGCACCATCCACCGCAAGAAACAAGCCATCCTACAAGGACCGCCCGGAACCGGAAAAACCTTCCTCGCTCAAAAACTAGCCCAACACTTAATCGGCAGCGGTGACGGTTTTTCAGACATTATTCAATTTCATCCAGCTTATACTTATGAAGACTTTATTCAAGGCATCCGTCCGCAAAGTCAAGATGGGGAATTAACTTATCCCATAGTTCCCGGTAGATTCCTAGAATTTTGCGAAAAAGCCGAAGCCTGTGAAGACACTTGCCTCCTCATTATTGATGAAATTAACCGTGCAAATTTATCTCAGGTATTTGGAGAGTTGATGTATTTGCTTGATGACCGCGATCGCACCGTTAAATTAGCCAGTGGCGAAGAATTTAGAATCCCTACAAATGTCCGCATTATCGGCACAATGAACACCGCAGACCGTTCTATTGCCTTAGTCGATAATGCACTCCGCCGCCGTTTCGCATTCATTCCCGTCTATCCCAACTATGAAGTGCTGCGACAGTATCACCACAGAGAGGAAACAGGTTTTCCAGTTGATAAATTAACTAGCATTCTAGAAGATATCAATCGCGCAATTAACAACAAACACTATGAATTAGGCATCTCCTTCTTTTTGACAAAAACCTTAGCTGAAGATATCCAAGACATTTGGCAAATGGAAATCGAGCCATACCTCGAAGAATACTTCTTTGATAACCTGGAAAAAATGGATGAGTTTCTCTGGGAGAATATCCAGAATAAATTGGGCTATTGACAATCTAACGCCGTCATTAACCCCGATACCGTGGCGTTACTGCATCCACCACAATTATGAAACCACAATCACCCCGAATTATCGAACTTAAAGAATATCTATTAGCAACTTTTGAACAAGACTCAATCCCCGAATCAGTAGGACAGAAAATATACCATAATTATGCCAAGGAAATCGAGATAGAATTTCCAAACTTTAAAACTAAATATCAATGGCACTTAAAATCTAAAGGCCGAGTCGGCAACATTACAATCACTCCAGAATTTCACATCACCATCCGCCCAAAGGTTCCCATAAACAACCTCTTCGGAATGCTTGACTATGCCTACAACCTTAAGATAAAATTTCCCCAAGGCTCGATTCAGTGCCAATCTTTACAAGAAAGTTACGATAGATTAGCTAACATTCTTGCCCACAAAATTCTAGAACGCTGTCGCAAAGGATTATATCGTGATTACTTATCCAAAACAGAAAGACTCGCCTACATTCGCGGCCGCGTCGATTTGCGGTCAGCCCTGCAAAAACCTTGGGATGTTAAACTAAAATGCCACTATAACGAACAAACAGGCGATATCGAAGATAATCAAATACTCGCTTGGACACTTTTCATCATTGGCCGCAGCGGTTTGTGCCGTGAATCTGTTTCATCCACTGTGCGAAAAGCCTTTCACGCACTCCAAGGATTTGTTACATTAAAACCTTTTAAATCAGAAGCTTGTATTGATAGAAATTATCACCGTTTAAATGAAGATTATCAACTTTTCCACGCCTTATGTCGATTTTTTTTAGATAACACAGGGCCCAGTCACGAAACAGGCAATCGCGAAATGCTCCCTTTTCTCATAGACATGGCTAATTTATATGAACAATTTGTCGCTGAATGGCTCAAAGCAAATACACCAAAAGGCTTTTTTGTCAAACAACAGCACCGAGTCACACATGACGAAAACTATTTCGATCGCATTGACTTACTGCTAGGCGATAGTGAAACAAAAAAAATCCAATACGTCCTCGATACAAAATACAAAGCTCCCGATAAAGTAGCCAATAATGACATTCATCAAATAGTTGCTTACGCCAATGCCTTAAAGTGCCAAAATGCAATTCTCGTTTACCCGCAAAACCTCAAACAGCCACTAGATATAAAAAATGACGATATCCGAGTTCGCAGTCTAACTTTTTCCCTAGATAGCGACCTCAATGAAGCCGGAAAAACCTTCTTAACCTCTCTACTTCCAAACACCCTCCCCTAACTCTACTCTGCGCCCTCTGCGCGCTCTGTGGTTCATTTTCCCACAAAAAAAGAGGCGCAAGTGCGCCTCTCAAATTTTTCATGTCTGCGTTCTAAACACTAACAGCCACTTTCGCTTCTTTTGCAGTCAACTTCTCGTAAGTCGCCCGCATCTTCAATCCGACTAACACTTGGAACAAACCAGTTCCATTGTTGGAACCAGGATATTCGCGGTGCTGGAGCAACAGGTGAGTTAACTCGCCTTCATACTTCGTAGAAGTCTTGCTCAAATGGCTTTCGATGTAAATAACTTCTTCGAGATTCTCGAATTGACCATCTACTTCCAAAATCGAGACTTCGTGACCGTAGAAAGCATCCGGCCCGTAGTACATTTTAATTCCGGGATAGGAACAAGTCAGCTTGCGGCCGCAAGGAACCCAGTTAATTGTTGAACCTTCGTCAAACAAATACGCAGGCTCAAAATTGGCGATGCCTTCGCGCTGGATCATCTGCACGCGCAGAACCTTCCGCTCCTTGTCATCTTTGATCAAGTTGGTCGGCAACACTTGAATTACCACATCAGCATATTGCTTTTGCGGGTCGATGTAGGCGGTAAAATCCGGTTTGCGAGCATTGATCGCAAACAGCACGTCTTCGTAACGGTGGCCCCGTTCCGCCATGTCGCGCTGGATTTTCCAAGCAATTTTTACCTCGTCGCTGATGTCGAGGTAGACGCTGAAGTCGAGGAGCGATCGAACTCGCTCGTCGTACAGGGGATGCAGCCCCTCAATCACAATCACGTGATTCGGCTCAACCCTTTCGGGCGGGTCGATCATACCGGTTTCGTGGTTGTAGATCGGCTTGTCGATCGCGTGACCTTCTTTGAGCGCCTTCATTTGCTCAGCCATCAGATCAAAATTGTTCGCTCTGGGGTCAAGGGCTGTAATCCCTGTTTCCTTGCGCTGCTTGCGATCGAGACTGTGATAGTCGTCAAGGCAGATTACAGTCACGAAATCTTCCCCGAACAAATCTGTCAATCGGCGTAAAAAAGTAGATTTTCCGCATCCGGAATCTCCGGCAACGCCAATTAAAACCACGCGATCCGGCTTACTTGTCATAGTTTCCCTCTAACAAAATCACTGTTTACTAACTAACTCAAGTCTAGATTCCACAAAATTTCAGCCCGCAGGTAGCGGCAAGCAGGCTTTGTGCTGCTGTGCTACCCCGAGACGATCGAGTTCTCACCAGCATACAGCAGTGAGTTGACTGCCTGCCCGGGCAGACCCAAGCAATCTTCAAGGCAAGTAATTAATACTAACTTTAGTGGTTAATCTTACCAGAAGGCGTTCGCCCCCTACAAGCTCAACCTCATTAAACTGCTCGAATCTTCCTTTCTCTGGTGGGGCGCTCCCCAAATCAGAAGGACTTATCGGGGCAGATCCCCCGATCGGGTAAAATATTGGCAGTACGCAGACAACAATAGCTATAGGTCAACAGCCGAACGCATTAGGGCTCGGTGAGCGCGGCGTTCGGCTAGTAGGGATTTGATAGGCGAGCGATCGCAACTTCAACACTCCCGCCGACGTGGCGAGGCCCAAAAATTGGCGCGGCCAATTAGTCCCGATGGCCTTAAGAAAAAAGTAAATTGAGTCTAACGTCACATTCTCTTTCTTTATAACTCTGTATCGTGAAGGAAAATCAACAAATGTACAGCCCAAGCATATCTGGTGTGGCGGCCAACTCAGAATCAGGCAGCCGCATCTTTGTTTACGAAGTGGAGGGTATGCGTCAGAGCCAAGCAACTGACCAAACAAGTAGCCCGATTCGCCGTAGTGGCAGCGTATTTATCTCCGTGCCCTACGAGCGCATGAATCAGGAAATGCGTAGAATTGCTCGCATGGGTGGAAGAATTGTCAGCATTCGCCCCTCAAACAGCGCTCCCGAAACAAATGGCAAAGTCGCACCAGAAGCAGGGCTACAGAGTCAGAAATCTGGAGAAGAAACTAAGCCCATGACTCAAGCCAAGGAAAAAGTTCAGGTTCCTGTTAACCTCTACAAGCCCGCCAATCCCTATATTGGTAAGTGCATTTCTACAGAAGAATTAGTCAGAGAAGGCGGCGAGGGTACAGTCCGTCACGTCAAATTTGACATTTCTGGAGGCAAGTTACACTATCTCGAAGGTCAAAGTATCGGGATTATTCCCGATGGCACAGATAAAAACGGCAAACCTCACAAAATTCGGCTGTATTCGATCGCCTCCACCCGTCACGGAGACGATGTAGACGACAAAACAGTCTCTCTGTGCGTCCGCCGCCTAGAGTACAAAAGCCCAGAAACTGGTGAAAAAGTCTTTGGTGTTTGTTCGACTTTTCTCACCGGTTTGCAACCTGGAGATGATGTCAAAATCACCGGCCCCGTAGGCAAGGAAATGCTGTTACCCGACGACGAAGAAGCCACCATTATTATGATGGCTACCGGTACGGGTATTGCTCCTTTCCGGGCTTATTTATGGCGGATGTTTAAAGAAAACAATCCCGATTACAAGTTCAGAGGTTTAGCTTGGCTGTTCTTTGGAGTTGCTTACACTCCCAACATTCTCTATAAGGAAGAGTTGGAGCAATTGCAGCGCGAGTTCCCCGATAATTTCCGCTTGACTTATGCCATCAGCCGCGAGCAAAAGAATGCTGACGGCGGCAAGATGTACATTCAAAACCGGATTCAAGAGAACGCAGACCAATTGTGGGAATTGGTTCAAAAGCCGAATACTCACACTTATATCTGCGGTTTGAAGGGTATGGAAGGCGGAATTGATGAGGGAATGTCGGCCGCATCTAGCAAGCACGGTGTTGACTGGGCTGGCTATCAGAAACAGTTGAAGAAAGAGCACCGTTGGCACGTTGAAACTTATTAATGTGTTACCTGATTTAATCTGATTTGTAGGGTGGGCTTGGCTCGCCCTACAATTGTTTTTAGGGCAATTGTATCCGACTTGTAATATCGTTTCCGGTTGCATCGGAATAATAAAATCGAGTCAAGAGTTAACACTCAACCATTCAGTTTTTCGACCCGCCCGTCAACAGTCAACAGTCAACAGTCAACAACCATAAGGAGTGCAACCGAAATTGATGTAAGGTACCGAATGCGTACCCTACAATACTATTTTGATTGCTCCGGTACGGGAATAGCCTACAATGGTTGTGGCTTAATTGAGTTTCTACGGGTCAAAGTCGTGGCTTTCAAAATTGGTTTGTTAGGTTTGGGTACAGTTGGCGCGGGAACAGCAGAGATTTTGCTCTCCCCAGATGGCCGCCATCCGCTGTTGCAGGAATTGGAAATCTATCGGGTGGGAGTGCGCGATATTTCTCGAACTCGGTCTTTACAATTGCCAGAAAATGTGCTGACAACTGACCTAGAAGCGATCGCAACTGACCCGGAAATTGATATTGTAGTTGAATTGATTGGCGGATTGGAACCGGCGCGATCGCTCATTCTGCAAGCTATTGCCAGCGGCAAGCACGTCGTCACTGCCAACAAAGCAGTTATCGCCCGCTACGGGAATGAAATCTTCGAGGCCGCCAACAAAAAAGGCGTTTACGTAATGTTAGAAGCTGCTGTCGGCGGCGGCATTCCAGTCATTCAAAGCCTCAAGCAATCTTTAGGTGCAAACCGCATTAAAACTGTCACCGGCATCGTCAACGGCACAACTAATTACATCCTGACGCGGATGCAAACAGAAGGCGCAGACTTTGCCGAAGTGCTCGCCGACGCTCAGCAATTAGGTTATGCTGAAGCTGACCCCACAGCAGATGTAGATGGATTAGATGCTGCCGATAAAATTGCTATTTTAGCCTCGCTAGCTTTTGGTGGACGCATCAAATTAGCCGATGTTCACTGCGAAGGTATTAGAAAAGTTAGTGCGGCGGATATTAACTACGCCGACAAGCTGGGATTTGCGATTAAATTGTTGGCTATTGCTCAAGAAACATCCCGCTACAATGGCAAGCAAGCTGAGGGAGAAAGCGAACTGCTGTCAATTCGAGTGCATCCGAGTTTTGTGCCGAAAACTCATCCGCTGGCGAGTGTTAACGGGGTTTACAATGCAATTTTAGTCGAAGGAGAGCCGATCGGGCAATTGATGCTGTACGGGCGCGGCGCCGGTGCGGGCCCAACAGCTAGCGCCGTAGTATCCGACATAATGAATGTGGCGGCCATCCTGAAAACCGAAACTGTTCCGATTCCCCATCCTTTACTCAGTTGCAGTCACCAACACTACTGCAAAATTGCTCCGATGCAGGAACTGGTTACTCGCTTTTACGCCCGTTTTCTGACGCGCGATACTCCGGGGGTAATTGGCAAACTCGGCACTTGTTTCGGCAACCATAAAGTTAGTTTGGAATCTGTGGTGCAGACGGGAATTCGCGGCGATTTAGCAGAAATTGTCGTCGTGACTCACGATGTTATGGAAGGTAATTTTCAACAAGCACTCGATGAAATTCGCGCGCTGGAAGCAGTCGATAGTATTGCTAGCACGTTGCGAGTTTTGTAAAAGTGATTTGCTAAGGGCGGGCGGGTTTCACCTACAATATTTGTTAATAATTGACAATATCTAAAACCCGCCCTCTCACTCAGCCAACGGTAAATGTCACGTACATTTTTCCATTTGATACAAGTAAAAGTTAATTTAGATTATTCGTTGTCCGGTGGCGGGTTTATGTAGATGTTTTGTACTTATTAAATATTGTTGGTAACACCCGCCCTACCAGATAATGAAAAAAACAGAATTTGATTTTGTCGATCGCCAAACGGGAAGGCACTTGCTAGATTCCCTGTATGAAAAGTTTGCCAAACCCCAACTACACGATACTTTTAAACCCAATAATCCTTCAATTTACATTCGGCACGAAGAAGGGCAAGTTGTTGATGGAAATTATATCATAAAACAAGTGTTTGAAGACTCTCGCACTGGTTTTTATGCTGAAAGTCGCATCCCCATTTCTGGCAATAATCCGCCTGTTTTTGTGATTCGCGGCTACGGTTCTTGGTATCCTTTCGAGCGCGTTTTGGAAGATACGCCCGATGTATTTATGGCAAAACTAGAACGCCAGTTAAAATCGGCGCAAACTGCGGGTGCTATTGATTGGATAAAGCAGCAATTTCACAGCGGGAATCCGCCGGATATCATCGGAGAAAGTTTGGGCGGCAAAGTTGCTCAGCAAATCGCAGCAAAATACCCGGATTATATTAGATCTACTGTAATTTTTAATTCTTTAGGCGTTTCCGAAAAGTTAGCTAAAACTTCCACCGCTAAGAATGTTTTTCACTACTTTACTTTAGGTGAAAGGTATGCTTTTTGGGCAAATGAAGGCGATTACATACCGGGAACGATTTTTGTGATTTCCCATAAAGGCAACAACTGTTGCTATAAAATCGAAGAGGCGATCGTCCGAATGGCGCGTTTTGAAGGCAAGTTTCTCAAAAGACGCGCGATTGTGGCCATATTGGCTCAGTTGCTTTTGCTAAACAGACACAATGCGATCGTCCTGAACAAACGGCGGCCGGTAGTCGTTCAGATCGATCGCACTCAATTGCAAATTTTCCGAAAAAAGCGCTTTGTTTAAACTCAGACAGAATTGCTTCAGGCCGCAGATGGCTGATTTTCCCGCGCTGCGACTGCCAAAACCAGACAAAGTGCTGCGATCGCTTTTTCCCATTCTTGCTTTACAGCGGTGGGTTGAACGTCATCAAAGGCGCTAACTAAACGAGGAATCGATCGTTCTAATGCCTGTCTGGGAATTGATTTGTGCAGATCCACTAAACGAGTTAAACTTTCTTGATTCTTCAAAAAACCGACTACCCATTTCGTAGTATGATCTGGACTGTCAGGGACGTTTTTAATTCCTAGTTCTGTTTGCAACCAGTCGTAAAAAGGCGGCAGCTTTTGAGCTAAAACACTTCCAGCAGTTGGCAAAGTTTCTTTGAGTAAAGCAGTATCGAGACTTCCCAAGACTTGATTGAATTCCGGTGAATCGAGCAAGCTGGTTAATGGCAGTGAAAGCAGGGCTTCAGAAGCGTCAGGGGATACATTTAAAGTCCGCGAAAATGTTGGCAGCATTGGAAAGTCTCTGGTATTGATGACTTTTTTAGCCTAACAATCACGCGAATCAATGAATATGAGCTACCTCATATTAGCTGAGTTAAAGACTCGGCGGTTGAAACCTATCCTACACAAACTTTCGTCCGAGCGTATAGGGACTAAAGAATTCTCCATAATTAAATTCAACCAATTTATTCTTTTAATTTTTTACGCTAGCAACTCATCGACGGCCATACTAAAACCCGGCAAAACTATTTGAGTGCTGACAACTTCACCTCTGGCGAATAAAAGTCTCTGCTGTTGAGTGACAACAACAATCCACTGACTCTCAGGAAGTACCAGCCATATTTCTTGACAGCCCGATTGCAGGTATTCATTGGTTTTGGCAAATACTTCTTCCGCTTTATCAGTAGGAGAAATAATTTCAGCAATCAACGGAAAACTTTGAGGAAGTATGGTAAAATCATTAAATTGGGCAACTAATTCTGGTGTCAAGTAGGAAACATCGGGACAGCGACCTCTCCCTACTGTACGGCAACCTGTTTCTGTGTAAACTTCTCCACCTTGTCCGCTGGAAAGTGCGTAATTTCCCCAATAGCGGGATAGCCGAGATTGAATCCGACCAGTTTTTGCTGTCATGCCGTTTTTTTCCACTAATTCTCCATCTACCCATTCTGTGCTGTCAGGCGGGTTTTCCATCCATTCTTCTAGGGAAATGCGGGGAACTTCAATAACTTGAATTTCTATTGATTCGATGAGTGAACTTACCATGTGAGTTAATCCTCTTTTATCTGTACTATCTCACAATTTGAGCGATTCGCTTCATAATCTTGAGTACATTGTACAATTCATTTGCTCGATTGCGGAGATCGAAGGAATCCGATAATGCGTACTGCGACGAATTTTGATAAGTCATTTTAATAAACTGAAAATTCCTGCCGTTGCTAATCATTCCAAAGGAAGGTTGGCTGGGATAGGGATTTGCCAGCAGATAAGCTAGCAGTTGTGCCAGTCCGGTTTCTATGGAAATTTGAGCGCTTTTTGACTCGATAACCATTACCCAAAACTGCTGTTTTAAAACCAGAACATCCATCCTACCTCTGATAATTGTCTCGTCTTCGTCTTCAAAGAAAATTTCTACTTCTGGTTCAGCTTTGATATGAAAGGGAGGTAAATAGAAACCTGCAAAATGTAGCAAGGGAGATAAGACTACCATTTTGACGGTAGTTTCTAGCATTGGAGGATACTCGACTAAGTTGAAATAGCTAGCTTTCACTCGATCGAGAAATTGTTTTTCAAATTCGCTTATTTCTGGTAATTCGTCAATCCATTCACGAAAAAATTGGTCGTCATCAACGAGTTGGATATTAAAATTTTCCCTTAAATAGGAGAGAGTAACTTCTCTAGCTGGGATTGTTCCCGTCATAGTTTTTGATGATTATTCCTAATCTTAACTACATTATACAACATACAATTCATTTCCTCGATCGCCCAAATCTAATTTCAACCGGGCTGTACATATCTGCCTGCATCTGCGCTTAAAAAAAATCCCAGTGAATCTGCTAAACAAATTCTCCCTTAGCAACCATCACCACCTTACCACCCACCAAAACTGCTATTTGCCCTTCATTTTTTGCTGCTTGTAACAACAGCAAAGAAGGTCGATCGATTTCATATCCCTGCTCAACTCTGACATCAATCTTTGCTTTCCCATAATAATCATGTTCTACCAAATATCCAGCCAAACAGCCGTTAGCACTGCCAGTCGCCGGATCTTCTGGAATTCCTAATGAATGGGCAAAAACTCGCACGCTTAAATCATTAAGGTCGCTGTAGGTTTCTGGGCAAAATATCAAAATTTCTTTCGCTTTCGTTGTATCAACTAGCTCAAAATATTTATCTAAGTTGACTTGAGCTTTTTTGAGCGAAGCGAGAGTTTTTAATGGGACAATTATAAACGGCACTCCGGTCGAAACTTCTTGAATTGGGAAGTTGGAATCAATTTCATCTGGTTCTAAATTCAGGACATTTGCCAGACTTTCGGCTGATAAAACTCGACCAAAAATAGGCGGGTTTTGTCGCATCCACAAAATATCTGCCGATTCATTGTGATAATTAAAAGTAACTGGAATTTGACCGACGGCTAGATTGAGAATTACTCGATCGACCTTTTCGCGAATAATCTCTTGCTGCAACACAAACGCAGTGCCCAAAGTCGGATGACCGGCAAAGGGCAATTCCTTCTTGGGCGTGAATATCCGCACGTCATAGCCGCCATCTCGCGGATCGGGCGATCGAATAAACGTAGTTTCTGAATAATTGATTTCCCTCGCTATCAGCAGCATTTGGGCCTCAGATAGTTCAGCAACTCCCGCACCGCAAAATACAGCTAGCTGGTTGCCAGCATATTTTGACTCGGCAAACACGTCAACTATATAAAAATTCATATTTCCCTCGTTCAACAGTAGTTGTGTAGCAGCGGTTTCAACCGCCTCCTCCTTATAAAAGAAGTTTTTAACTTGCTATTTCAAACAGCGAATTGCTTCCAACATTCCCCTGGCTTTATTGAGCGTTTCTTCGTACTCCATATCCGGGTTAGAATCGGCCACTAAACCAGCGCCAGCTTGGACAGAAACCGAATGTTTATCGCCTCCTTGAGAGCGAACAACCATAGTCCGAATCGCGATCGCACTATTCAACTGTCCCTCAAAATCATAATACCCATAAACCCCAGAATACGGCCCCCGGCGACAACCTTCCAACTCGTGCACAATCTCCATCGCCCGAATCTTCGGAGCACCGCTAACCGTACCAGCAGGAAAACCAGCTTTCAACAAATCCCAAGCTGTCTTATCCTCAGCCAATTCTCCCACCACATTGCTCACAATGTGCATGACGTGAGAATAACGCTCAATTTCCATTAATTCGTCAACTTTTACAGTACCGTTTCGGCACACTCTGCCTAAATCGTTCCTGCCCAAATCAACTAACATGACGTGTTCCGCAATTTCCTTCGGATCTTGCAGCAATTCAGCAGCCAAAGCATCATCTTCTTGAGG